>JAVLFO010000689.1:0-6577 GCA_046052805.1 Aquabacterium sp.
GTCAAGCGCTATGGCGCGGCGGCCGTCGTCATGGCCTTCGACGAACAAGGCCAGGCCGACACCTTCGCGCGCAAGAAAGAGATCTGCGAACGCGCCTACCGCATCCTGGTCGATGAGGTCGGCTTCCCGCCTGAGGACATCGTCTTCGACCCGAACATCTTCGCGATCGCCACAGGCATCGAGGAACACGACAACTACGCCGTCGACTTCATCGAAGCCACGCGCTGGATCAAGCAGAACCTGCCCGGCGCCAAGGTCTCGGGTGGTGTCTCCAACGTGTCCTTCAGCTTCCGCGGCAACGAGCCAGTGCGTGAGGCCATCCACACCGTCTTCCTGTACCACGCCATCCAGGCGGGCATGGACATGGGCATCGTCAACGCCGGCATGGTCGGCGTGTACGACGACCTCGACGCGAATCTGCGCGAACTGGTCGAGGACATCGTGCTCAACCGCCAGCCGGTGTTCAAGGACGGCGAAGACAGCTCGCTGACGCCGACCGAGCGGCTGCTGGCGATCGCCGAGCAGGTCAAGGGCGCCGCCAAGGACGATTCGGCCAAGCTGGCCTGGCGCGGCACTGCCGAGGCACCTGCCACCGTCGAGCAGCGCCTGAGCCACGCCCTGGTACACGGCATCACCGAGTTCATCACGGCCGACACCGAAGAGTGCTATCAGAAGATCATGGCGGGCGGCGGACGACCCCTGCACGTGATCGAAGGCCCGCTGATGGCCGGCATGAACACCGTGGGCGACCTGTTCGGCGCCGGCAAAATGTTCCTGCCCCAGGTGGTGAAATCCGCCCGCGTGATGAAGCAGGCCGTGGCCCACCTGCTGCCCTACATCGAAGAAGAAAAGAAGCTGCTGATCGAGGGTGGCGGCGATGCCAAGGCCAAGGGCAAGATCGTGATCGCCACCGTCAAGGGCGATGTCCACGACATCGGCAAGAACATCGTCACCGTGGTCTTGCAGTGCAACAACTTCGAGGTCGTCAACATGGGCGTGATGGTCCCATGCAAGGACATCCTCGACAAGGCCAAGGAAGTCGGCGCGGACATCATCGGCCTCTCAGGCCTGATCACGCCCTCGCTGGAAGAGATGCAGTACGTCGCGGCCGAGATGGAGCGCGACCCCTACTTCCGCGAGCGTCAGACGCCGCTGCTGATTGGTGGCGCCACGTGCTCGCGCGTGCACACCGCTGTGAAGATCGCGCCCAACTACTCGGGGCCCGTGGTGTACGTGCCTGACGCCTCGCGCGCGGTGGGCGTGTGCTCCGAGCTTCTGAGCGAAGAGCGCCAGGTGGCCTACATCGCCGAACTCAACGCCGACTACGCCAAGGTGCGCGAGCAGCACGCCAACAAGAAGGCCACGCCCATGGTGTCGCTGGCGGAGGCCCGCGCCAACAAGGCGGTGGTGGACTTCACCGCCCACACGCCCGAGGCCCCGAAGTTCATCGGCCGTCGCGTGTTCAAGAACTACGACCTGGGCGAGCTGGCCCCGTACATCGATTGGTCGCCCTTCTTCCAGACCTGGGACCTGCACGGCCCCTACCCCGCCATCCTGAAGGACGCGGTGGTCGGCGAGGAAGCCCAGCGCGTGTTCGCCGATGCCCAGGCCATGCTCAAGAAAATCGTCGAAGGCCGCTGGCTGACAGCGCATGGCGTGATCGGCCTGTACCCCGCCAACACGGTGGGCGACGACACCATCGAGCTCTACCGCGACGAAGCCCGCAGCGAGGTGCTGATGGACTGGCGCCCGCTGCGCATGCAGACCGTGCGCCCGGTGGTAGACGGCATCAAGCGCCCCAACCGCTCGCTGGCTGACTTCGTGGCTCCACGTCCCGACCAAGGTGGGCAGGCCGATTACATCGGCATGTTCGCGGTCACCGCCGGCCTGAACATCGAAAAGAAAGAAGCCGAGTTTCTGGGCCACCACGATGACTACTCGGCGATCATGCTCAAGGCCCTGGCTGACCGCCTGGCCGAGGCCTTTGCCGAACGCATGCACGAGCGCGTTCGCACTGACTTCTGGGGCTACGCCGCCGACGAAAAGCTCGACAACGTGGCTTTGATCAAAGAGCAGTACAGCGGCATCCGCCCCGCACCTGGCTACCCCGCCTGCCCAGACCACACCGTCAAGCGCGCCATGTTCGAGGTGCTCGAAGCCCATGAGGTGCACATGCACCTGACCGAGAGCCTGGCCATGATGCCTGCGGCCAGCGTGAGCGGCTTCTACATGGCGCACCCTGATGCGGCCTACTTCAATGTGGGCAAGATCGCGTCGGATCAGGTCGACGATTGGGCAAAGCGCACAGGCTTGAGCCGGCTGGATGCCGAGCGGGCGCTCGCGCCCTTGTTGTGACAAGCGTGCAGGAGTGTGCAAGCCCCCTGATCTTGGGGGCACACAGTTGCCATCGCTTACACAAGTGGCAGCTTGAGCGCATGTGTAAGCGAATCATCGTGGCAACCTCAGCGCCCAGGGTCAAACCTGTTGCACGGTGCATGACAACCATCTGACGACAGGGGCTTGACCGGCCTCGTCTCAGCAGGTTTGTCATGCCCCACCAGAACACCACCAGCTCGTCACCCTCCCCTGCTGTCCACGCCACACCAGGCGACATCTCTGGCCGCATGCGTCGGGGAACACAAGCCCTGCTGATGGCCATGAGCCTCGTGCTGGCATCGTGCGGCGGGGGCAAGAACGACGGCCAGGTCGACCCAGACACGGGACTGCGCATCAGCCCTGCGATGGTGCCCACCGACACCACCGATGCACAGCGCTTTCTGACCCAAGCCACGTTCGGGCCGACCCCGGAAGACATCGCCCGCGTCACCAAGATCGGTTACGACAACTGGATCGACGAGCAGTTCCGCCAACCGCTGGCCCACAGCTATCTGGCCTTGGCCGACGCCTCGGCCGCCCAGCGCAAGCTCACCACCGCCGACAGCTACGACGTGTTGGACAGCTGGTGGACGAACGCCGTGCGCGACCCCGCCCAGCTGCGTCAACGCGTGGCTTTTGCCCTGTCGGAAATCTTTGTGGTGTCCAGCATGAGTGTGGGCAACGGACGCACGGTGGCCAGCTACATGGACACGCTGTACCAAGGCACCAATGGCACCTACCGCGAGCTGATCGAGGCCGTGGCCATGCACCCGGCGATGGGGCAGTACCTCTCGCACATGTCCAACCGCAAGGAAGACACGGCCAGTGGCCGCGTGCCGGACGAGAACTTCGCACGTGAGTTGATGCAGCTCTTCACCATTGGCCTGTATGAGCTGGACGACCAAGGGCGTACCACGCCGGTCGGCCAAACGCCCGTCGAGACCTACACGTCCGCCGACATCAAAGGGTTGGCCCGCGTGTTCACTGGCTTCAGCTGGAGCTGGCCCAGCAACGTGAGCGTCACGGCTGCCACACAGTGGTTCAGGTGCTTTTGGCGCTACAACGAATGCCGCGATGCCAGCCAGGACGTCACGGCCATGCGCGCCTACCCCGAAGAGCACGAAGCTGGCGCCAAGACCTTCCTCAAAACCATCACCGTGGCCTCACAGCCCAAGGACAAGCCAGACCCCAAGCTCAGCTTGAAAACAGCCCTGGACGGGCTGGCTGCGCACCACAACGTCGCCCCCTTCATCAGCAAACAGTTGATTCAGCGTCTGGTAACCAGCAACCCCAGCCCCACCTATGTGGGCGACGTGGTCGCGGTGTTTCGGGCCACCAATGGCAACCTGCGCGAAGTGGTCAAAGCCATTTTGTTGCACGACGAGGCGCGCCACCCTGAACGCAACCCGTCCACGAGCTACGGCAAGCTGCGTGAACCCGTGTTGAAGTTGGCGCACCTGCTGCGCACGGTGCCACACAACAGCGCGTTCTACAACGCCGGTGCGGCCGCCGGTGCCCTGCCCGTCTACATGGCCACCGACACCGACAGCATCAGCGCCGCGCTGGGTCAATCGCCGCTGCGCTCACCCTCCGTGTTCAACTTCTTCAGACCTGGCTTTCGGCCAGCGCAAACCCGCATCGGTGACCAGCAACTGGTGTCGCCCGAAATGCAAATCACCAACGAGACCTCGGTGGTGGCCTATGCCAACTTCGTGGCCCAGGCCATCAACGGCGGTTGGGGGCAATGGAACGGCACCGCCAACCGGGTCGACATCCAGTTCGAGACCACGCTGTGGGACCCGGTGGTGAGCAAGTCGGATCAACTGATCGACAGCGTCGCCACCCGCTTGCTTGGTGAGCCCTTGCCCAGCGACACCCGCAGCCAGGCCATCACGGCCCTGGACTCGATCGCTGTGACCGACGCTGCCGGCAAACGTCGCCGCACCCTGGCGGCCATTTTGCTCACCGCCGTGTCGCCCGGCTTCATCGTTCAACAGTGAGATGCTCGCCATGACACAACCCAGCCGCCGCGACTTCCTCAAGCAACTCTCTGCGATGTCATCGATGGGCGCAGCAGGCACTCTGGGCGTGAGCCTGGGTGCCTTGACCGATGCCGCCGCACAGACTGCGCCCGCCGACTACCGCGCTTTGGTGTGCATCTTCATGTTTGGGGGCAACGATGCCTTCAACACCGTGCTGGCCACCGACAGCACATCTTGGGCGCATTACCTCAACCACCGCGACCCCAAAGTCCGCAACCCACAAGACACGACCAGCACGTCCATCGCCTTGTTGGCGCCAGGTGTGACGCCCAACGCCAGTGCCTCGGGCAGCACCCCCGAGCGTCTGGGTGGCGTGCTGCCCATCACCCACGTACAGCGTGCACCACACACCACACGCAGCTTTGCCCTGCACCCCGCCTTGACCGATGTACAGCGCATGTACACCGAGGGCCGTGTGGCGGTGCTGGCCAATGTGGGCCCGCTGCTCGCCCCAACGCTCAAGGCCGACTGGTACGACAGCAAGGTCACCAAGCCGGCCAAGCTGTTCTCGCACAACGACCAGCAATCGACCTGGCAGTCGTTTGGCACCGAGGGCACCACCGAGGGCTGGGCTGGGCACATGGGCGACGTGCTGCGCACACTCAATGGCACCGGCCACGCCAGCGCCAGCCTGATCCAACGCTCGTTCACCTGCATGACGCCCAACGGCAGCTCGGTCTGGCTCGGTGGCGCCCATGTGCTGCCCTTCCAGACGGGCAGCGCGGGCCTGTCGGGCCTGGGCGGCGGCAACAACACCTATGGCAGCGCCAAGCTCCAAACCGCGCTGACCAACATCATGAGCAGCGCCGCATCCGACAGCGACTTCGTCAAAGACCACCAGGACCTGGTCAAGCGCAGCATCCAAGCCAACACCTTGATCGGCAGCACGCTGCCCAGCTTTGCCTTGGCACCCTGGGGCACGGCCACCACCACCAATGTGTTCAATGAGCCCAAGCTGAAGTACACGAGCCCGGTCGATGGCAGCAGCAAGTTCAACAACCTGGCGCTGCAGTTGCAAATGGTGGCTCGCCTGATCGACACCAACCGCGCGGCCGGCTTGGGCATCAAGCGCCAGTTCTTCATGGTGGGCTTTGGTGGCTTTGACACCCACGACAAGCAGATCCCCACGCACGCAGAAGCCATGGCCCAACTCAACCACGCCATGAAGTTCTTTGACGACACGCTCAAGGCGATGCCGGTCTCGGGCGACATGCGCTCGCAAGTCACCACCTTCACCGCCTCTGACTTTGGCCGCAGCTTCACCAACAACGGCGATGGCACCGACCACGGCTGGGGTGCGCACCACTTCATCATGGGTGGTGCGGTCAATGGCACTGAGGTGTACGGCAGCTTCCCTGAGTACAGCACGGCCGATACCAAGGGTGTGTTTGCCAGCAAGGACCAGATCCAGAACGGCGTGCTGCTGCCAACCACCTCGGTCGACCACTACGCCTACACGCTGGGCCGCTGGATGGGCGTGCCGGATGCCACCTTGAGCAATGGCATCTTGCCCAACCTGACGAACTTCCCGTCCGCAGGTCGGGACCTGGGCTTCATGAAGACGTGAGCAAGGCCTTGAGGTAGCGGCCGGTGTGGCTGCCCTCGTGCGCCGCAATCGCTTCGGGCGTGCCAGCCACCAGCAGTTGCCCACCGCCCGAGCCGCCCTCGGGGCCCATGTCGATCAACCAGTCGGCGGTCTTGATCACATCGAGGTTGTGCTCGATCACGACGATGGTGTTGCCCGCATCGCGCAACTGGTGCAGCACCTTGAGCAGCAGGGCGATGTCATGGAAGTGCAGGCCCGTGGTCGGCTCGTCCAGGATGTAGAGCGTGCGGCCGGTGTCGCGTTTGCTGAGCTCCAGCGCCAGCTTGACGCGCTGCGCTTCGCCGCCTGACAAGGTCGTTGCGCTCTGACCCAGGCGGATGTAGCCCAAGCCCACGTCCATCAGCGTCTGCAGCTTGCGCGCAATCGTGGGCACGGCCTGCAGGAACTCATGCGCGGCCTCCACCGTCAGCGCCAGGATCTGGGCAATGTTGCGGCCCTTGTATTGCACTTCCAGCGTCTCGCGGTTGTAGCGCGCGCCGTGGCAGACGTCGCAGGGCACGTACATGTCGGGCAGGACGTGCATCTCGACCTTGATCACGCCGTCGCCTTCGCA
>JAVLFO010000690.1:0-2046 GCA_046052805.1 Aquabacterium sp.
AGCTGGGGCAGCAAGGACCCAAGCACCATGCCGGCCAGGGCGGCCAGCAAACCCGCCAGTTGACCAGGGAAGGCCTCGTTCCATTTGCCGTCACCCAAAACCGCGTTGGCCACAAAGGGCGCCCAGGTGCCAATGCCAGCCACGATCGACAGGATCGCGCCCTGCGTGGTGGCGCGGCGCCAGTACAGCCCAAAGGTCAGTGGCACAAAGGCGCCCACCAAGGTCACTTGGTAAGCGGCCGACACCATGTCGTAAATGGGCGTGCCCTTCATCTTGATGGCGTAGGTCAACACCAGCGCCGTGAAGACCAAAATCGTGATCCGCAGCGACAGCAGCACCTTGCGGTCGCTCATGCCGGGCTTGATGTTGCGCAGGATGTTTTCCACAAAGCTGACAGAAGGTGCCAGCAGCGTGGCCGACGACGTTGACTTGATCGCCGATACCAGCGCGCCAAAAAAGAAGATCTGCGCGACCAGTGGCATGTGCGTCAAGATCAAGGTTGGCAGCACCTTTTGCGGGTCGGCGGTCAGCAGGGACTTGGTCTGCTCGGGCATGATCAGCAGCGACGATGCCACGATGAACATGGGCACAAAGGCGAAGGCCAAGTAGCTCAAGCCCCCGATCATGGCGCCGTTGCGGGCCGTCTTGGCATCTTTGGCCGACATCACGCGCTGGAACACGTCCTGCTGCGGGATCGATCCGAGCATCATCGTGATGGCCGTGCCTACAAAGGCGATCCAGCTGTGGGTCGAGTGCTCGGACGGCAAGATCTTGAACCAGTCATTGGCGTGGGCCATTTCCAGCACCTTGCCGGCGCCACCGGCCTGATGTCCGGCCATCACCGCGATCAGCGACAGACCCACCACCAACACAATCATCTGGATGAAGTCGGTCCAGGCCACGGCCAGCATGCCGCCGATCAGCACGTAGATCAGCACCAAGGTGGTTCCGATGGCCATGCCCCATTCCGGGCTGATTTGCTCGCCCGACAGGATCGAGAACACCAGACCCAACGCCGTGATTTGCGCAGCGACCCAGCCCAGGTAGCTCAAAATGATCACCACCGAGCAAAAAATCTCGACGCCCTTGCCGAAGCGGCTGCGATAGAAGTCGCCAATCGTCAGCAGCTCCATCTTGTAGAGCCGCGTCGCAAAAAACGCCCCGACCAAGACCAGGCACATCGATGCGCCGAAGGGGTCTTCCACCACCGCGTTCAGCCCGCCTTGCACGAATTTGGCCGGGATGCCCATCACGGTTTCGGCCCCGAACCAAGTTGCGAACGTGGTGGTGATGACCATGGCCAGCGGCAGGCTGCGGCCCGCCACCGCGAAGTCGGTGGTGTCTTTGATGCGTGTGCCCGCATACACCCCGATGGCCATGGTGCCAACCAGGTAGAGGATCACAAACGCGAGCAAGGTGGTGTTCATGTTCGGCAGCAGAGTCAGGCTATCGGGGCGGCAGTGTAGTGCCTGCAGCGTGGCCAGCAGACGTCACCACACCCCGTGTTCGTGCAGTGCCCATAGCAAGCGTGCGGCGCCCAAGCCCAATGCAAAACCCAGGCCGATCCACACGGCTGCCGAGAGCGTGCGGTTGGTTTTGCGCTGTTCGGCCAGGATGGCGCGCAGTTCTTGACGCAGGTCTTGGTCGCCTCGTTCCAGATTTTTGTGGATCAGGCGGGGCAGTTCGGGCAGGAGCTTGGCGTAGCGTGGTGCCTCGCGCTTGAGTCGGGCAAAGAGGCCCCGCAGGCCAATTTGCTCGTGCATCCACTTTTCAAGGAACGGTTTGGCCGAGCTCCAGAGGTCGAGGTCAGGGTCGAGTTCACGCCCCAGGCCTTCGACGTTGAGCAGGGTTTTTTGCAGCAGCACCAGCTGAGGCTGTATCTCGACGTTGAATCGGCGTGAAATCTGGAACAAACGCATCAGCACTTGGCCGAGCGAGATCTCTTTCAGGGGGCGGTCAAAGAAGGGCTCGCACACAGTGCGAATGGCGCCTTCGAGTTCATCCACACGGGTCGCGGGGGGCACCCAGCCGCTCTCGATGTGCAAC
>JAVLFO010000691.1:0-4828 GCA_046052805.1 Aquabacterium sp.
GCCCTTGAGGACACGGATCGAGCCCTCGCCGTAAGTGGCGTTGGGCTGGCTGGAGGAAGCGGGGGCTTTGGCGGTGGGCTTGGTCGACATGGTGGGCGATTCTACGAACTTCAGCGTGCAGAAACCGTCGACATGAAGACGTCGGTGATGGGCTGCAAGTTGAGCCATTCGCGCTCGGCCGCCGAACCCGAGCCCTCGACCACACCATGGAAGCGCTTGAAATCGTCCCTGAAACGCGCCAGCGCGCCCTGTTGCCACAGCACCGTGGCCAGCACATTGAGGTGGTCGATGCGCTGGGCAGACTCGCCTTGGCGCACGCCTGCCCCGTAAAAAAACGTGGGGATGTGGTGGGTGCCGGTCATGTAGGGATCGCCTCGGCTGGTGTCGGTGGAGCCGTCTTCGTCAAACGTGACGATCAGCAGGCTGTTGTGCTCGCGCGCCCAAGCAGCATAGGCGCCGAGGTTTTGGCGCAACCAGTCGTCGGCCACCTTGGCCGAGTTGCTGTGAGCGTCGTGCTGCTCATTGGGCACCACGATCGAGACACTGGGCAGCGCGTCAAACGACAGCGATTTGCCATCGGCGTCTTTGGCAAAACCACGGAACGCCTGCTTGAGCACCGGATCGCGCGTGGGCTCAAAGCCCAGGTTCACGCCCACTGGCAGCACGTGCTTGGCCAGGTCGCCCTTCAAGCCACGCGGGCTGGTGGGCGCGTTCTGGTCGGTCCAGTTGATAGCGGGGTTGTGCTTGCGGCGGTAGTCGTCGGTGGGCGCAAAGGGCGCGTTGCACGGCACCAGGCTGGAGTCGGTGCCGCAGTTCCAGCTGGGGTACGGCAAGGACTCACAAAAGCTCAAAAAGGTGCCCCCCGCTTGAATCACCGCTGCGCCCAGATTGGGTGCCGTGAAGGGCAACCAAGCGTTGGGAATGTTGTTGTTGGCCACGCCCACCGTGGTGCTGCGCTTTTCCAGCAAAGGCTGGCCATCGCGGTCACGCAGGGCCTGCCCTTCATAGGGCGAGCTCGTGTCTTCAAACCAGCCGGGCAGAACGCCTTGGTGATGGCCCGAGAACAGATACAGGTAATTGGGTTGGCTCGAGCGCGTCGGCAAATCGCTGTTGTAAGGCGTTCGCGCAAAGTGCGAATTGGCAAAGCGCATGCCTTTGCTGGCCAGCTCGTTGAAGTAACGCCAATCTGAGCTGGGCGCGTACACCGGGGCATTGCGTGCGCTGCGCTGCCCCGATGAGGCGTGAAAAGCCGACAGGTTTTCGAGCACGACGATGACGGTGTGGTCAGGTCGCCAGACAGGTTTGTCATCGGCGCTCGCCAGCTTGGCCGCCCAGGCCGTCAAAGGCGCGCCGGCAAACCAGCCACCGGCGGCAGAGGCACAGGTGGCCAGCGCACGCTGCAACACCGCGCGTCGGGCATGGCGGGCTGCGGCAATGACGTTTGCGAACTTGGGCGAGGTCTTTGGCGAATTCATGGGCGGCAGATTACAGGCCAGACCCCGCCAGACGCTGTGGCGCCGTTCAAATAAGGGGTGAACGCAGCACGTTTCTGCGGGGTTTGCTCGCGCAAATCATGTACTCTGTGAAGGAATGCCCATATTTTCGGGTCGCTCGAAGGAAACCAACATGATCAAGCGTGCCATTGCCGCCCTGCTGACCGCCACTGCCTTGGTCGGGGCCGCGCATGCCGACGCCAGTTACACGGTCTTTGCCCCCACGGTTGAGCCCTATGAGCGTTTTCAGAACTTCGTAGCGCCCGGCAGTTTCTCGGACAGCTTCAGCTTCACGTTGAACCAAGCCAGCACAGGCTACATCTGGCTGTTTGCACGCCAAGATGCTTGGTTCGGTTTCAATGCATTCGAGAACACCAAAGACGTCACGCTGACCTTGGTCAACAACGACACCGAAAAAGAGTGGTCTGGCGTGCTCTTGCCGAGCGTCAAGGGCACGGTGTCCTTGCTCACACCGGGCGCATTGGATCTGACCATCGCAGGCTTTGACCCTAACAAGTCCTTGTACCTCGGCGGCGATTTCACTGCGGGCAACTACACCGCGTTCGTCAGTGGCTTGGCGACTGGCCTGAACGGGTCGAGCTACATCGCCAAGTTCAGCTTGACACCCAGCGTGCCTGAGCCCAGCGACGCGCTCATGATGGCCCTTGGACTGGGTGGCATCGCCTTGGCTGTGCGCCGCATGCGCAAGACGCAGCAAAGCTGATCTCAGGCCATCGCGCCCCTCAAGACAAAGCGCCCCACTGGGGCGCTTTTTTCATGGCATTGCTTGGGCTGAGAAAGCAGCGCTCAGAAGTAGCCCATCATGCGCTCTAAGGCCATGGTCAACGGCGTTTCCATCATGGGCAGGGTCAGCCACAAGCCCGTGAAGCCCACGCCCAGGGTGATGGGGAAGCCAATCGAGAAGATGTTCATTTGGGGCGCCACACGGGCCACCAAGCCCATCACCAGGTTGACCAGCGAGAGCATCGCCAAGACCGGCAACGCAATCCACAAGCCCATCTTGAAAAGCTCAGCGCCCCAGGCCTGCGGCTGAACCGCCGTCAAAAAAGCCAGGGGCTCAGGCGCCACGGGAAAGGCCGTGAAGCTGTGCAGCACGGCGCCGGTCAGCAACAGATGCCCGTTCATCACCACGAACAGCCATGCTGCGGTGGTGCCATAAAAGCGGCTGACAGCCGTGACCTGACCGCCACTCATGGGGTCAAAGAAGGCGGCGAAATTCAAGCCCATTTGCAGGCCAACCAACTCGCCCGCAAACTCGACCGACGCAAACACCACGCGGGCCGCAAAGCCCATGGTCAGGCCAATCAGCACCTGTTGGGCCAGCACCATCAAGGCCTGCGCCGAGTTCATGTCGATGCCCGGCATTGGGGGCAAGCTGGGTTGTGCTGCCATCACGATCAACAGCGCCAGGCTCAGACGCACACGCCGAGGCACCACCTTCATCGACAGCACCGGCGCCGATGTGAACAAGCCCAGCACCCTGAAGAAAGGCCACAGCCAGGGCGTGATCCACGCCAGGACCTGGGCCTCTGAAAAGCTGACCACTCAGCCCACCACAGAAGGGATGGATTGCAGCACTTGCTGAATGTAGTCCACCAAGGTGCTGATCATCCAAGGGCCGGCCACTGCCAGTGTGGCGAAGGCCGCCAACAGCTTGGGCACGAACGACAAAGTGGCCTCGTGGATCTGCGTGGCGGCTTGCAAGATGGACACCACCAGGCCAACCGCCAGCACCACCAGCACGATGGGGCCGCACACGGTCAACAGGGTCAGCAGGCCGTCACGGCTGATGGTCAAGACTTGTTGGGAATCCATGTTGACCTTTCAACTCACTGCACAAAGCTGGCCGCCAAGGAGCCAAGCAAGAGGTTCCAACCGTCGGCCAACACGAACAGCATCAGCTTGAACGGCAAGGCCACCATCACGGGCGACAACATCATCATCCCCAGGCTCATCAGCACGCTGGCCACGATCATGTCGATCACCAAGAAGGGAATGAAGATCAAGAAGCCGATCTGGAAAGCCGACTTGAGCTCGCTGGTCACAAAGGCGGGCACCAGCACGCGGAACGGCACCGTTTCGGGTTTGACATCGCCCTCCAGGCGCGCCAGCTTGGCGAACAGGCCCAGGTCAGACTGACGGGTTTGCTTGAGCATGAAGCTGCGCATCGGGCCTTGGCCTCGCTCCAGGGCTTCGTTGAAGCTGATCTGGTTGGCAGCAAATGGCTCATAGGCCTGCTTGTAGACCTTGTCCAGCGTCGGGCCCATCACAAAGAAGGTCAGGAACAGCGACATGCCGATCACGACCTGGTTGGGCGGCGCGGCTTGGGTACCAATGGCTTGGCGCATCAGGCCCAGCACGATCACGATGCGGGTGAAGCCCGTCATCATCAGCAGCACAGCGGGCAAAAAGCTCAGTGCCGTGAAGAACAACAAGGTCTGCACGGGCACCGAGTAGTTGGTGCCGCCTGCGCCCTGCCCGATCAGCAAAGGCAAGTTGCCACCCACGGGTGCGGCGGCTTGCGCCCAGGCTTGGCCACTCAGGCCCAGCAAGGTCAAAGCCAAAGCGACAGGCAGACCCAAGCGGACGGTGCAGACGCGGCGGCTCATGGAGCGTCCTTGTGGATGCCGACCGATCGGCGCAGGATGGCTGCGAAGTTGGGCGTGGCGGCCACAGGCGCCTCAGGCACCGTCTGCGCAGGCAGGGTGTGCAGGGCGTTGATCTGGCTGGCCGTGACGCCCAAGACCAGCCAGGTCTTGGCCTCGCCCGTGCCCACTTCCACCGTGACCAAGCGCTGGCCAGGCCCGATGTTGAGCGTGCTCACGGGTTTGATCAGGGCGGCCGTCGCGCCCACAGCGCCACTGGCCAGGCCCGATCGCTTGAGCACCCACCAGCTGCTGGGGATCAGCGCCACGATCAGCACGAACCACAAGACCGTCAGTCCACTCGATGCCATGGCTCAGCCGCCTTTGCTCAAGCGGCGCATGCGCTCAGATGGGGTCACGATGTCGGTCAAGCGAATGCCGAAGCGGTCATTGACCACCACCACTTCGCCCTGAGCGATCAAGAAGCCGTTGACCAGCACGTCCATGGGCTCGCCGGCCATCGCGTCCAGCTCCACCACCGAACCCGGTGCGAGCTGCAAGATGTTCTTGATGGGGATGCGGGTGCGACCCAGCTCCACGGTCAGCTGCACCGGGATGTCCAGGATCATGTTGATGTCGTTGCCTGCCCCATTGGCAGGCTGTGGCGACGAGCCAAAGTTGGCAAAGCCCGCACGGGTGACCTGCTGCGCGGAGCTGGTGACTTCGCTG
>JAVLFO010000692.1:0-3270 GCA_046052805.1 Aquabacterium sp.
CCGATGGCGCAGCCTTGAACGATGCCACTTTCAGCAACCTTTCGAGCATTGCCCGCGACACTTTGGGCAACCTGTACGTGACGCAAAGGATGGGGTTATCCTTCGGCCCGAACCCGCCAGCGAATCCAACGCTCCGCCAGATCACCACCAGCGGTGTGGTACGCACGATCGCAGGCAACAACACCGCTGGACACGTAGACGGTCGAGGTGCTTTCAATGGCGCGCCCTCGCTCGCCACCTTTTACGTCCCTAGTAAAGTCACTGTGACGCCGACGGGCGAGGTTTTCGTCGTTGATGACGGCGAAATCCGAAAGGTTGAGACTGTCATGGCGCCGCAGTGATCGTCGGTACATCGACGTGAACATTGACTCACCGGTCAAATGACCGGTGAGTCCGGAGTGAATGGACAAGGTGCTACGCCATCATCGCCCTGGGCTGGAGAGGGCGGCTGTGGCGCCCATGCGCGGGTCGGTTATCTTGATGCAACCAGCCTGAAGCCGCCATTCAGACTCGTCTCAGGCGGCATTCCCATTTGCTAAACGCACGACCTTTAGTCACCGCATATCAAGCAATCAGACGCTCCGCATCGAACTGCCGGATCAGGCCATGTGCCGAGCTGGAGTCAGGACTCAACCAATCCTCATAGTCAGCCTCATCAAGAATCACCACCATCCGTTTCTCATCATTCGGCCGATGAAAGTGCCGCATCAACGCGTGGTCATCGGCATTGACAGTCAGCATGCTCATGCTTCTGACGATCTCCCCATCAGGTGCCTTCCACCCAGTCCAGATCCCGGCAACGCCCATTGGTCGACCATCAGATCTGGCGATTCTGGTGGGTACGGCTCGGCCTGATCGCCAGTCAGGCTCATAGATGGCCTCGGCTGGGATGATGCAGCGCCGGCCAAGCCGCCAAGCGTCACGGTAGCTGGGCTTGGTCGCCACGGTCTCGCTGCGCGCGTTGTACGTGCGTTTAGCGATGCTTTGGTCTTTGGCCCAATGAGGGATCAGGCCAAACGAGCCGACCATCGCCTCTCTCCATGGCGCCACCTCACTCGATGCTTGAGCCTCTTTAGGGCGCCGTATGAACACGCCTGCGTAGGCGGGCCATACGTCAGCCACTGCGCCGGCAGGCATGGCCACCTTAAACACCTCTTGGAGGCGCTCGGGTTTTGTCACTGCTTCGTAGTGGGCACACATGCGCGAAATCCTACGCGCTCGTATACTGTATGCATGTACAGTAAATCGGATTTCTGCCAACCCGTGCCATTGTCCGAGTGCAGCTTGGTGCTGCCCCTGGCGGGCGACAAGGTGTGCGCGGGCTTTCCGTCGCCGGCCGAAGACTTTGCTGTCAAGCGCATCGACCTCACCCAAGAGCTGGTCACCCATCCACAGGCCACGTTCTTGCTCCGCGTCAGTGGCGAGTCCATGCGCGACGCAGGTATCTTCGATGGCGACATGCTGGTGGTCGACAAGGCCATCAAGCCAAGGCATGGCCACGTCGTCGTTGCCGTGGTCGATGGTGAGTTCACGGTCAAGCATCTCTATCAGCGCGCCGGCCGCATCAAGCTGCGACCAGCCAATCCCACATTCCCAGACATCACGCCCAAAGACGGCCAGACCTTAGAGGTCTGGGGTGTTGTCACCGCCAGCATCAAGCGTTTTGCTGTTTGAGGTCAGCCATGTACGCCTTGGTGGATGGCAACAACTTCTATGTGAGCTGTGAGCGGGTGTTTCGGCCAAGCTTGCAGGGGCTGCCTGTGGTCGTCCTGTCCAACAACGATGGGTGTGCGATCGCGCGCTCCAACGAGGCCAAGGCCTTGGGCATCAAAATGGGCGAGCCTTGGTTCAAGATCAAGCACCTGCAGGAGCAAGCCGGTCTCATCGCTCTCTCGGCCAATTTCACGCTGTATGGCGACATGAGCGATCGCATGATGAGCTTGGCTGCGGGCTTGGGGCCGACGCAAGAGGTCTACAGCATCGATGAGAGCTTCATTGGCTTGCATGGGGTCAGGGGTGATTTGGTTGAGCGCGCCTGGAAGATCCGCGCACGCATCAACCAGTGGACAGGCATTCCCTGCGGGATTGGCATCGGCAGCACCAAAACCATGGCCAAGCTTGCCAACCACATTGCCAAAACAGCCGAGCGCAAGCCGGGCTCTTACGACAGCTCGTTGGCCACGGTCTGTGATCTGTCTGCGCTGACAGCGCCAATGTTGACGGACGTGCTTGCATCGACCCAAGTGGGTGAGGTCTGGGGCATCGGTCGGCAGATTGGCGCCAAGCTGCAAGCCATGGGCGTGAACACCGTTCAAGATTTTGTGACCTTGCCTTGCGATGTGGTCAGAGGCAACTGGGGTGTGGTGCTTGAGCGGACCTGGCGGGAACTGCGCGGCGAGCCCTGTATTGACTTGTCTGACATGCCGCAACCCAAACAGCAGATCGCCTGCACACGAAGCTTTGGTCGGCCTGTGATTGAGTTGGCGTCGCTTGAAGAAGCGATCAGTGAGTTTTCATCAAGGGCGGCTGAGAAGCTGCGCAGGCAACGTCACAAGGCAGGGCAGGTCTTGGTGTTCGCGCGAACGTCCCCGTTTCGCGAAGGTCCGCGCTTTTCCAAAAGTGTCGTGGTGCCCTTGGTGCGCCCCAGTGCCGACACCTGCGAGATCGCAGGCGCTGCGTTGATGGGTTTGCGCGCCATCTATCAGCCCGGCTTCAAGTTTGCCAAGGCCGGTGTGATGTTGTTGGACCTTGTGCCAGAGCACTTCGCCCAGGCCGAGCTGATCTGGGCAGATCCTCAGCCAGGTGAGCGAGATCGCAGTCGCTTGATGGTCGCCATGGATCAGGTCAACGACCGGTTTGGCAAGCGTACCGTCTTGCTGGGCAGCTCAGGCATTGACCAGGGCGCCGACACCTGGGCTATGCAGCAAGTGCGTAAGACGCCTTGCTACACGACCCGTTGGGGCGATGTGCCGGTCGTCAGGGCGTAGTTTTCGGCGGTAGCCACGTAGCATGCAGCAAGATGCCCTTCACGGCGGACTTGCAAAAGCGAAATGAACTTTTTGAGTGTTCCTCGTGGGTCGCACTGATCGCGTCGTTTTATCCTGACGGATAAAGCGCACGCATATACCCGAATGGTTGAAATCTGTCGTAAATATTTATGGTGAGGCTGACGGAAAACAGCGATTTTTACAAATCGCTGCATTTTCGCTTTGAATAAAATGGTGTCAAGCGCTTTTGCGTTTGCGGGCAAAATGTGCACCGACGATTGAG
>JAVLFO010000693.1:0-5464 GCA_046052805.1 Aquabacterium sp.
GAGCCTTTGTCGGTCATGGACTGGCTGGACGCGGGCAGCCCCAGGCACTCGTGGCCTTTGCCCAAAGCCCTTGCCACCCTGCGTGAAGCGGGCCGTGGCGTGGCCGTGCTGCTCAATGCCGGTGACGAGGCTGAGCGTTTGCTCGAGCGCCTCTTGCCTGTTGAGCCCCAGCAAGCCCCCAAGACCCCGGTCGATCTGCGCACCTATGGTGTCGGCGCGCAAATTGTGCGCAACCTGGGCGTGCACCGCATGCGCCTGATGGGCAACCAGCAGCGTTTGCCCAGCATGGTGGGCTATGGCCTGGAAGTGACGGGCTTTTTGACCGCCGACGGCACCTCGCTGGCACCACAACCCTGATTTTTCGCCCGCATTGCGACCGCTTCTTGCGCGGTCGCCGCTCTTTTCTCCCAAACCCCTCGCTCTTTGAACTGGACCCGACAACATGCAAGGCGCTGACAAAGGACAAGCCGGCCGGCTCGATGGACACGATCTTCGGATCGGTATCGTGCAAGCCCGCTTCAATGACGACATCACTTCGCGCATGGCCGCTGAGTGCATCGACCAACTCACCAAGCTGGGCGTGTTGCCCAAGCACATCCAGCACGTGACCGTGCCCGGCGCGCTAGAAGTGAGCGTGGCCCTGCAAGCCATGGCCGACAGTGAGCGCTTTGACGCCCTGGTGGCCTTGGGCTGCATCATCCGTGGTGAGACCTACCACTTCGAGCTGGTCGCCAACGAAAGCGGCGCTGCCGTCACCCGCGTCAGCCTGGACCACCACGTGCCGATTGCCAACGCGATCTTGACCGTGGAGAACCAAGCGCAAGCCGAGGCCCGCGTGGTCGACAAAGCCCGTGACGCCGCCATCGTGGCCGTCGAAATGGCCAACCTGCTGGACGATCTGCTGTGAGCGAAGCCCCCGAGAACACCCCCAAGGCCGACGCACCGATCGAAGGCCGTCCGGCCCGCAAGCCCGCGCCTGCGGGCGGCCAGCGTGACCGCGCCAAGTCGTCGCGCCGCCGTGCCCGTGAGTTCGCCTTGCAAGGCCTGTACGAGTGGCAGCTCAACACGCGCGATGGCGGCTCGGTGGATGCCCACATCCGCGAGCAAGACGAGTTCGCCAAGTGCGACCGTGCGCACTACGACGCCTTGCTGCACGGCGTGATTGCCCAGCGCGACGAGCTGGACGCCCATCTGCTCAAGTTCCTGGACCGACCTGCCGAAGAACTGTCGCCCGTGGAGCATGCAGTGCTCTGGATCGGTGCGTACGAGTTGTCGCACTGTCTGGAAGTGCCCTACAAAGTGGCCATCAATGAAGCGGTCGAATTGGCCAAAAGCTTTGGTGGCACCGATGGGCACAAATACGTCAATGGCGTGCTGGACCACCTGGCCCCCAGCTTGCGCCCTGACGAAGTCAAGGCGGCACGCCCCGGTCATCGTTGAGGGCGCGCCAACCTCGGGGTGGCTCAACCGTGTCCCATGATCATTTTTCAGCCGCAGTGACGCAGCCTCAAGACGAGGCGGCTGACCGCTTGGCGGACGATGACCATGACACGATCGCCGAGACGCGGCCATTGCCTGAGCCTGCGCCCGCTGAAGCGCGCAGCCAGCGGCCAGAGCTCTTGCCGACCATCGGGCACATTGGCCGTTATGCGCTGAAGTACACGATCGGCGAGGGCGGGCTGGGCACCGTGTACGCGGCCCATGACCCCCTGCTGTCGCGCTTGATCGCCATCAAGACCTTGCACGTGGACCTGCCTGCGGCCGACCGCGAGCAGTTCAACGCCTTGTTTTTGAACGAGGCCAAGGCCGCTGGCAGCCTCAGTCACCCACAGATCGTCACGGTGTACGACGCGGGCACGAGCGATCAGGGCACCTACATCGCCATGGAGCTGCTCAAAGGCAAAGACCTGCGGCAGCTGCTGGCCATGGGCTGGAAGCCCACGCCGGCCCAGGCCGCGCTGATCGTGCGCCGCGTGGCCGACGCCTTGAGCTATGCCCACCACAAGGGTGTGATCCACCGCGACATCAAGCCTGCCAACATCTTCATGGTCGGGCGCACCCAGCCGCGTGTGTTGGACTTCGGCATCGCGCGCATCCGGCAGGCCGAATCACGCGCGCAGCGCGACGATCCGCAAAGTCGCTTCCAAGAAATCGTGGGCGGCTCGCCCTATTACATGGCGCCCGAGCAAGTGCAGCACTTGCCCGTCGATCGCCGCGTTGACGTCTACGCCCTCGGCGTGGTTCTGTACGAGTTGCTGGTCTACAAACGCGCCTTTGCCGGCAACAGCCTGGAAGAGATCGCCGATGCGGTGCTCAACCGGCCTGTGCCTTTGGCCCATGAGGCCAACCCCGATGTGCCCTCGGCCTTGTCCGAGATCGTGGCGCGGGCCATGCACCGAGACCCTGAGCAACGCACGCGATCGGCGCGACGCCTGGCTTCAGAGCTGCGTGACTGGCTGGACCAGACCGATCAGGCGGATGCCGCATCGCTCTTGAGCGCCGGGGGCGCGCGCCGCGTGCGTCCGGGCTTGTGGTCGATGGCGGTGGCGGGCTGGGTGGCCGCGTCGGCGGTCGGCGCGTGGGTGATGTGGCAAGCCCGCACACCAGCGCCAGAGGCGAGGCCCGCTGCGCCCGTGATGGCGTCAGTGCCGCCTGTCTCCCAAGTTGCGCCATTGGCGAAGGCGGAGCCAGTGACGCCCGCTGCACTCGTTGCGCCTGCCGCGCCTGTGACGGCGCCCGTGCTGGTGCGCCCGCGAGAAGCGGCGTCGCCTCTGGCCGCAGCCGCTGCGACAGCGGCTTCCGAAGCCGTACCGGCTGTGGCGAGTGTGGCCCCAGCGGGCACCGTGCGCTTGGCCATCAGCCCCTGGGGCGAGGTGCTGGTGGATGGGCGCCGCATGGGCGTCACGCCCCCCATGAACCAGCTCAGCCTGCCGCCCGGCCGCCACAGCATCACGATTCGTAACGAGGGCGCGCCGGACTTCCGGCAGACTCTGGTGGTCCAGTCCGGCAAGGCCGTGACCCTCAAGCACCAATTCTGAGCCATTCGATCATGAGCCGTGTCAGCAAGCCTCGCATCCAGTTGGGCATCGAGTTGGGCGTGGCGCTGGGCCTGGCCTTGGCCCTGATGGCCTGCGCCTCGCCCCGCATCAAGCCAGTCCCGTCGGTGGACGCGGCCGCATCGGCCCCCGAGGCTGCTGCGGCTGTCACTGCGCCTGCCTCGGTGGCGCCGGTGGTGCCATCGGCCGGTGAAGCGGCCTTGGCGCGAGGCCTGGATGCCTACAAGGCGGGCCAGTACGGGCCGGCCGAGCGCGAGCTCAAATCGGCCGTGCAAGCCGGCGTGAGCGCTGCGACTGACCTGGCCAACGCCCACAAGCACCTGGCCTTCATTTACTGCACCAGCAAGCGCGAGGCGCTGTGCCTGGGCGCCTTCAAGGCCGCCAAGCTGGCCGACCCCGCATTTGCCTTGAGCAAGGCCGAGGCGGGGCACCCCATGTGGTCCAAGACCTACAAGAAGGCCTTGGGCCTCAAATGAGCACGAGCTCGACCTGACGGTCGCCTTGGGCTGCCCAGCGGCGGCTCTCTTCTTCGAGGAGGTGCACGGTGCGCAGGTGCTCTCCAGCCCAGCGTGCCGGCAACATCACCTTGGTGCGGCCACGGCCTCGCTGCAGGCTGACCAGCTTGGGCGGCAGGTCGATGCGGGCGTGGTGCAAGATGATGGCCAAACGAAGGCACAGCACCTGAGACATCAATGACTGGTCATGCAGGTGCTCGGCCAGTTTGATGAGCTCGCCGCGCTGCCCCAACACCAAGGCCGCCAGGCGACGCAATTGCGATTGCGAAAAGCCGGACGCATCCACATGGCTCAGCAGGTAGGCACTGTGGCGGTGGTGATCATGGTGAGACACCATCATGCCGATCTCGTGCAGGGCGCTGGCCCAGCCCAGTTCGCGCGCGTCTTCGCCGTCGCTGCTGGCTTTGGGCTCGGCCAAGCTGGTCCACAGGTCGAGGGCGCGCTTGCGGATGCGTTCGGCCTGGCCCATGTCCACCTGGAAGCGCTTTTGCAACTCGCGCACCGAGTTGTCGCGCGGGTCAGGCTGGCGGTGGTTGCGAGCCGCTTCGATGCGTTCTTCGAGGTCAAAGATCACCCCTTGGCGCAGGGCGCCCTTGGCGGGGCGCAGCGCCTCGATGTCGAAGTGGCTCGACAGGGTGTACAAAATGGACAGACCGCCGCCCAGAACCGCCTTGCGCTCGGGCTTGAGGCCTGGCAGGGCCAAGGCATCGGCCGAACCCGCCGTCAGGCATTGCTCGATGCACCAGCGCAAGCCTTCGGGCGTGATGGTGCCATCGCTGATGCCGTTGGCCGCCAGAATCTGCGAGACCGCGCCCACGGTGCCCGACGAGCCCAGCGCTTCTTGCCAATGCGTGCGGCTGAACAAGGTGAGCGCTTCTTCCAGTTCGGCACCGGCTGCGATCTGTGCTGAGCGGAAGTTTTCGGCTGTGTAGCGTCCCTGCGGGAAGTGCTGCATCGACAGGCTGACACTGCCCACCCCGAAAGACTCGGCCCGCTGTGTGTTGCGGCCATTGCCCAAAATCATTTCGGTGGATCGCCCGCCGATGTCGATGACCAGGCGTGGCAGTTCACTGGGCTGCAAGCGCGAGACGCCTTGGTAAATCAAACGCGCTTCTTCGCGACCAGAGATCACCTCGATGGGATGCCCCAGCACACGGTCAGCGCGTTGCAAGAAAGCATCGCGGTTGCGGGCTTCGCGAAGCGTTTGCGTGGCCACGGCGCGCACCTGCCAGGGCGCAAAGCCCTTGAGGCGTTGCGCAAAGCGGGCCAGGCATGCCAGACCGCGTTGGGTGGCCTCTTCAGTGAGCAAGCCGTGGGCGTCCAGGCCTGCGCCCAGTCGCACGGTCTCTTTGAGGTAGTCGACGCGCTTGTAGCGACCGCGGTTCAAGGTCGCGATTTCGAGCCGGAAGCTGTTGGAGCCCATGTCGATGGAGGCCAGCAGTTCAGGGAAGCGGCTGTTGTCCAAGCCGGCGACGGGGGGCTTGGCGGTTTTGGCTGAAGGCATTGTGTCCATGTGGCCATTGTCCCTGACTTGCGTGACAGGCTCGATCTTTGCTCAGTGGGTGTTGACAGCATTGCTAAGATGAAGACATGACCTTGACTTACATCGTGGTGGCCACCTTCGTGGGTGGACTCGTTTCTGTGCTGCTCGCTGCAGCCTTGTCCGCGCCCTTGCTGGGCTTGATCGTGCGCCATCTGGTGAGCCTGTCAACGGGGGTGTTGCTGGGCACGGCCTTGCTGCATGTGCTGCCCGAGGCTTTTGAGTCCGGCAAAGACCCGCAGGGCTTGTTTTTGACCCTGTTGGCGGGCCTGCTGTTTTTCTTCTTCCTTGAGAAGGCCGAGCTGTACCGACACGGCCATCACCACGAGCATGATGACCACCACCATCACCAC
>JAVLFO010000694.1:0-1700 GCA_046052805.1 Aquabacterium sp.
ATGGCGTCGAGATCACCGACCCGGCCATCGTGGCCGCCGCTGAGCTGTCCAACCGCTACATCACCGACCGCTTCCTGCCCGACAAGGCCATCGACCTGATCGACGAGGCCGCCGCCAAGGTCAAGATCGAGCTCGACTCCAAGCCCGAGGTGATGGACCGCCTGGACCGCCGCATGATCCAGTTGCAGATCGAGCGCGAAGCCGTCAAGCGTGAAAAAGACGAGGCCTCGCAAAAGCGCTTTGAGCTGATCAACGACGAGATCGGCAAGCTGCAAAAAGAGATCGCTGACCTGGATGAAATTTGGAAGGCCGAAAAGGCGCAGGCCTTGGGCAGCCAGCACGTGCGCGAAGAGATCGACAAGCTGCGCCAAAAAATCGAAGAGCTGACCCGCAAGGGCGACTTCAACAAGGTGGCTGAGCTGCAATACGGCAAGCTGCCTGAGCTGGAAACGCGCTTGAAGGCTGCGCAAGACCACGAGAACGCACGCGGCAAAGATGCCGCCAAGCCGCGCTTGCTGCGCACGCAGGTGGGTGCAGAAGAGATCGCCGAAGTCGTGGCCCGCGCCACGGGCATCCCCGTGTCCAAACTGATGCAAGGCGAGCGCGACAAGCTGCTCACCATGGAAGACAAGCTGCACGAGCGCGTGGTGGGTCAGCAAGAAGCCATCGTGGCCGTGTCAGATGCCATCCGTCGCTCGCGGGCGGGCTTGTCTGACCCCAATCGCCCCTATGGCTCGTTCTTGTTCCTGGGCCCCACGGGCGTGGGCAAGACCGAGCTGTGCAAGGCCTTGGCTGGCTTCTTGTTTGACAGCGAGGACCACCTGATCCGCATCGACATGAGCGAGTTCATGGAGAAACACTCGGTGAGCCGACTCATTGGCGCGCCTCCGGGCTATGTGGGCTACGAGGAAGGCGGCACGCTGACCGAGGCCGTGCGTCGCAAGCCCTACAGCGTGGTGCTGCTGGATGAGGTCGAGAAGGCTCACCCCGATGTGTTCAATGTGCTGCTGCAGGTGCTGGACGACGGCCGCCTGACCGATGGCCAGGGCCGTACCGTGGACTTCAAGAACACCGTGATCGTGATGACCTCGAACCTGGGCTCACACAACATCATGCAGATGGCTGGCGAGCCTTACGAGGACATCAAGGACGCCGTTTGGGTCGACGTGAAGCAGCATTTCCGTCCCGAGTTTCTGAACCGCATCGACGAGGTGGTGGTGTTCCATTCGCTGGATCAAGCCAACATCGCGTCCATTGCGAAGATCCAGCTCAAGGGCCTGGAAGCGCGCGTGGCCCAGATGGACATGAAGCTGGAGGTCTCGACCGAGGCCTTGGCTGAATTGGCCAAGGTCGGGTTTGATCCGGTGTTTGGTGCCCGCCCACTCAAGCGGGCCATCCAGCAGCGCATTGAAAACCCCGTGGCCAAACTGATCTTGCAAGGCCAGTTCGGGCCGAAGGACGTGATTCCGGTGGAAGTCGACAGCAAGGGCGAGTTCAGCTTCGCGCGTACCGTGCACTGAGCTTCCAGTGGCTCAGGGCTGATGCGCCGGGCTCGGGCGGGGTGCGATGCGCCGTGTCTCGCCCACGGCCAGCGTGTAGAAGTCGCTTTCGCTCAGACCCTGTCTGCGTCGGGCGATGTCCAATGCGCGTGGCGGCTCATCCAGTGCCTCATCGGTCAGCTGAAAGCAGCCCCAATGCAC
>JAVLFO010000695.1:0-1919 GCA_046052805.1 Aquabacterium sp.
AAGGCGCCCTGGACAAGGCTGGCGCCACCGCCACCTGGAACTTCGGCACCAACGCCACCACCATCAACGGCGTTGCCGTGAACACCGGTGCCAACGCCTGGTCCACCAACTTCAACTCGTTCATCAACAGCCTGAACGTTGGCGGCGTGAGCGACTTCAAGTGGGCCGTGATTGCTGCTGACGCTACCGCAATCAACGATCCCGCTGGCAAGTACCTGACCACGGGCACGCCTACGGCCGCCCAACTGGCTGGTCAAGATCCTTCCGCCACGGCCAACATGGCCAACCTGGACACCATGTACGCCAACATGGCCAGCCGCTTTGGCTCGGCTGCCAACGGTTCGTACTACGCCTCTGCGTCTTCTGACGGCGGCTACGCTGCCAAGAACACCAACTTCAACACCCAAGGCAACTGGCAAACCAACACCACGTTCCAGGCTGTGGTTAACGGCTCCACGACGGCCGCCAGCTCCACGAACATGACCGTTCTGACCGAAGACGGCACCATCTACCGCGTTGGTGTGAACGGCGCTGCCAACGGCAACCTGAACGGCTTCGGCACCCTGAAGCTCGACACGACCACCGGCACCCTGTCGTGGGCCGCCAATGGCGCCACGGCCGTGACCCCCTCCGTGCCTGAGCCCAGCACCGCTGGCCTGGCCCTGGTCGGCCTGCTGCTGGCTGGCGCCGTCGCCCGCCGCCGCGCTGCCAAGTGATGTTGGTTGAGCCCGCCGCCCTTCGGGCGCGGTGGGTTCACCACGGTGGGGCCTGAGGCCTCGCCGTGCCCTGCTTCTCCTTGTCCCTCCTGCTCCTCACCTTTTCAAGGCACACCATGAAACTCAAGCAAATCGCCCTGGCCACCCTGGCCTTCGCCGCTTCCCAGGCTTTCGCCGAAACCGCCCCCGTTCAGTACCTGACCGGCGCATCGGCTTCGTCCGTCAACGTCATGAAGGCCACCCGCAACCTGTGCGCGGCCGCTGGCGGCACCTTCAACCTGTACAAGGTTGACCCCACCACCAAGTCCCTGGGCAACGTCTTCACCGGCGTGTGCTCCACCACCCTGTCTGGCACCACCGGCTTCACCACCGTCGCCATGAACGTGGCTGGCGGCTCCGCCTCGGCCGTGACCGGCACCAACGTCGCCACCACCTCCTTCCTGAACACCAACCTGGCTTGCACCAGCGCCGTCGGCACCGAAGCCCTGGACCCTGCCTCGACTGCCTTCGGCAGCTACAACCTGTTCGTTTGCCCCTCGGCCTCCAGCGCTGGCAAGGCGCCTGTGACCGGCGTCTCTGGCAACGAAACCCTGGCCACCTCTGACGGCGGCTTCCTGGACGTCGAAGGCAACGCCTTCCCCGAGGCCGTGCTGGCCGCTGCTTCGTACAACGTCTCTGACTTCCAACTGGCCGGCTTCAGCCAGGCCTTCGGCGTCGGCGTGAACGCTGCCCTGTACAACGCCCTGCAAGCCGCCCAAGGCCTGTCGAGCACCTGCCAGAGCGACACCACGGTCAAGTACACCGCCGCTTGCCAGCCTTCCATCAGCAAGGCCCAGATCGCTTCGCTGCTGAACGCTTCCAAGACCAACCTCGCCAAGACCGCTGGCGGCAAGTTCCTGGTCGGCGGCACGGATGCCACCCAGATCACCTACTGCATGCGCCCCCAGACCTCGGGCACCCAGCAGTCGGCTCAGCTGTACTTCCTGAACTACGGCGGCGCTGGCTCCAGCCTGGGCGGTGTTGAATCCATCATCAACGGCGGCCTGGCTTACAACACCACCAGCGCCACGGTCAAGTTCGCTGCCACGCTGAACAACGGCTCGTCCGATGTCAAGAACTGCCTGAACCTGCAGACCAACGTGCTGAACACCGCTGGCACCACGGGCTACCGCTTCGGCATCCTGTCCCTGGAAAACAACCCCC
>JAVLFO010000696.1:0-1538 GCA_046052805.1 Aquabacterium sp.
CGCCGGTCCGACTGTGTTCATCTGCGATGAATGCGTCGAGCTCTGCATGGACATTATCCGCGAGGAGAACAAATCCTCTCTCGTGAAGGGCAAGGAAGGCATTCCGACGCCGCGCGAAATCTGCAAAGTGCTGGATGATTATGTCATCGGCCAACCGCAGGCCAAGCGCGTGCTGTCTGTCGCCGTGCACAATCACTATAAGCGCCTCGCGCATGCGTCGAAGCACAATGATGTCGAACTCGCGAAATCAAACATTCTGCTGATCGGCCCGACGGGCTCCGGCAAGACGCTGCTGGCGCAGACGTTGGCGCGTATTCTCGATGTGCCTTTCACCATGGCTGATGCCACCACGCTGACCGAAGCCGGTTATGTGGGTGAAGACGTCGAAAACATCATCCAAAAGCTGCTGCAGAACTGCAACTACGAGGTGGACAAGGCCCAGCGCGGCATCGTCTACATCGACGAAATCGACAAGATCTCGCGCAAGTCTGACAACCCCTCCATCACCCGCGACGTGTCGGGCGAGGGCGTTCAGCAGGCCTTGCTCAAGCTCATCGAAGGCACGATGGCTTCGGTGCCGCCTCAAGGTGGCCGCAAGCACCCGAACCAAGACTTCTTGCAAATCGACACCACCAACATCCTGTTCATCTGCGGCGGCGCTTTCGACGGCCTGGAAAAGGTCATCCAGAACCGCGCGGTGAAGTCGGGCATTGGCTTTGGCGCCGAGGTGCACAGCAAAGACGACCGCAAGGTTGGCGAAGTGTTCCGCGAAGTCGAGCCCGAAGACATCATCAAGTTCGGCCTCATCCCCGAATTGGTCGGCCGCTTGCCCGTGGTGGCCACCTTGGGTGAGCTGACCGAAGACGCCCTTGTTCGCATCCTCACCGAGCCCAAGAATGCCCTGCTCAAGCAGTACCAGCAGCTGTTGGGCATGGATGGCGTTGAACTTGAAATCCGCCCGCCTGCGCTGGCCGCCATCGCCCGCAAGGCTTTGGCACGCAAGACCGGCGCGCGTGGTTTGCGCTCGATCCTGGAGCAGTCTCTGCTCGACACGATGTTTGAATTACCAGCACAAGAAGGAGTTCAAAAGGTGGTTCTGGATGAAGCCACCATCGAAGAAAACACCAAGCCCCTGTTGGTGTACCGGGAACAGGCCAAGGCCAGTGCCTGAGCAAGCCCTCGTGGTTTTGCTCTGACGGGCACCGCTGAAGACCGTTTTGACGTGGTTTTCACGGTGCCCTTGTGTTTGATCACTGAAGCCCCATGTGGGAATCAGAGAAAGTGAGCCCAAAATGTCTGGACACCCCATTCTTCCTTCCGATCCCATCACGCTGCCGTTGCTGCCCCTGCGCGACGTCGTCGTCTTCCCGCACATGGTGATCCCACTCTTCGTGGGTCGCCCCAAGTCCATCAAGGCCCTTGAGGCTGCCATGGAAGCGGGCCGTCAGATCATGTTGGTGGCCCAAAAAGCCGCTGGTAAAGACGAGCCCAAAGCGGAAGACATGTTTGATGTGGGCTGCGTATCGCTGTCTCTTATA
>JAVLFO010000697.1:0-5548 GCA_046052805.1 Aquabacterium sp.
TGCGCTTTGCCTCGGTGTACCGCAGCTTTGACGACGTCAGCGAGTTCGTGGCTGCCATCAAAGAAACCGGCAAAAAAAGCCCCCCTTGAACGCGGGGTTGGGCGGCCCGTGTCGAGGGCTAACCCGGCCCGCTGGCGACAAGCGGTAAACCTTCCCCGATCAACGGGATTGCTGCTTTTCGAGCGCTCGCTAAAGTCTAGCCTCATGAAAAAGGGTGTACTTATTCACGTTCGGCGCGGTTTCACTTTGGTGGAGCTGATGGTGACCTTGGCCGTGGTGGCCATCTTGGCGCTCATTGCCGCGCCGGCTTTGCAGGGTTTTGCGGCCCGCAGCGCCATGAAAGCGCTGGAAAGCGATTTCACCAAGACCTTGGCGCGCGCCAGGCTCGATGCCCTGAGCCGCAACACCTGCGTGACGGTGTGCCAAATGGCGGTGCCGGCCACACCGGGGGCGGCGCGCACCTGTGAGCCCACGGTGGCCAACCGAGGCAACTGGCACCAAGGCTGGATCGTGTTTGAAAACGCCGCTTGCACTGGCACCCTCACAGCCGGTATGCCGACGGCCGCGTCCATCATTTCCGTGCGCGAGCCTGGCAATGCGCGTTACACCCTGACGGATCGCTCGACCACGCCCGATCTGCTGCTGACCTACAACGCACGAGGTTTGCTCCGCGCGGGCAACACCACATTTGATTTGGCCGATCAGCAAAGCCAGGGCACCGCGGGCCCCAATGCGCGCACCATGGTGTTGAACTTTCAGGGGCGGCTTGTCAGCGGGCCCTATACCCCGCCAAGCAGCACCACTGTGGCCACCGATGCCACTGGCGGGTGAGGTGCGCATGGCGTTCAAGCAGGTTCACAAAGCCCGTCAGGCACGCCAATCTGGTGTGACCTTGATCGAGGTGATGGTGTCGATGTTGATCATGACGCTGGCCCTGGTGGCCATGGCGGCATTGCAGTCGTCCACCCTGAAATACCAGTTGGGGTCCAGCCAACGCGCGGTCTTGTCGGTCTTGCTGGCCGATTTTGCCGAGCGCGTTCGGGCCAACCTCACTTTGGTTCAGACCAACCCCGCCCTGTACCAGGTTGCCGATGCCTTGCCGGCAGATCCGCCCGCTTTGGCCAAGGACTGTGCCAGCGTGTCGTGCAGTGCTGCTGAATTGGCGGCCTTCGACATGTCGCAATGGCGCACCGCCGTTCGCCGTGAGTTGCCCAATGGCGCAGTGCAGGTGTCGGGCTCGCCTGTCACGGGCATGAGGGTGAGCTTCATTTGGTTTGACAAGGACTACAACTCGGTCGTCAACACGGTGCTGGGGCAACGCAGCAGCCCGGTGTGTGCAGCGACCGACACCGGCTTGTCCCAACAAACTTGCTGCCCGGTGACTGTGCCTGCTGGCACGCGCTGCGCCACGTTCACGGTGACCCCATGAAGCCCATGCGATCTGTTTCTCAACGCGGCTTGACCTTGGTCGAGCTGATGGTGGCCATCGCCCTGAACCTGCTGGTGATTTTGGCCGTGTCCATGCTTTACCTCAACACCCGCTCCACGCAGAAAGCAGTTGACCAGCGCGCGTCCTTGCTCGAAACCGGGCAACAGGTGCTTGAGCAATTGGGGCGCGACGTGGCCAACGCCGGCTTTTATCCCGCTGTGAGCACCGAATCGGCGGTGGCGGGTGGCGCGGATTTGTCGAACGTGCTTGTGGGTTTCAGCGGTGCAACCGACAGCGCGCACATGAATTTGCCCGATGCGTACCGGTTTGGTCTCTACGGCTGCACCGGCCAAACGTTCGATACCAACAGCAACGGCTGCGCCGCGCAACTGACGGGCGTGCGCGCAGGCTCTGACGCCTTCGTGGTGAGCTATTTCACCAACGACACTTTCTCATTGGATGTGGGCAACCGCAGTGACTGCACCCATGCCGATGCCGCCAATGACGCGACATACAACAAGCCCGAAAGGGTTGGGAGTGTCACAACCACGAAAACCGACGCCAATGGGCAGACCACATCGACCTCCACGGCGCGGACATTGAATGATGACCTGGTGCCCAACGCGCCCATCCTGGTCATCAACCGCTATTTTTTGAACGTTGGCGGCAACGGCAACACCAGCCTTTACTGCAGTGGCAACGGCAGGTCTGGGTCCGTTGAGCTGATTCCCAACGTTGAGCAAATCACTGTTCGCTACGGCGTGATGGGCAGCGGCAGTGCCGCGCCCGTCCAATACATGACAGCCGCCGACCTGAGCGCTGCGAGCACCGAGGTGCTCGACGGCGTGAGCTACGAGCCTTGGGAGCGCGTGGTGTCGGTGCGCCTGTGTGTGATGGTGCGCTCAGACCCGCAAACGCGCTTGAACGAGGCCACCTCGGCCACCGTCACCGATTGCACGGGCAACAGCGTCACCCTACCTGCCGGCGTGAGCTTTCGCACCTTCAGCCAAGTGTTTGGCGTCAAAAACCGTTTGACAGGGACCATCTGATGACGCGCCAAAAAACGCGCCTTGTGGCAACGGTGGGCGGCTCACGCGGACAGTCCGGTGTGGCCTTGGTGGGTGTGTTGATCTTCATGCTGGCATTGGCGGGCATTGCCATTGTGAGCGCCCGCTCGGCTTTGCTGGGGGAGGCCGTGTCACGCAATCAGCTGGACAGCCAAGTGGCCCGACAGGCTGCAGAAGCCGCCCTGCGCGATGCCGAGAAAGACCTGTTGCTGGCAGCAGGCGCTGCGCCATCCAACGCCTCATGCAGTCGCAACAACGAGCGCCCTGCGATCGATGCTGCAGCCTATTTCGATCCCAATTGCACGCGTGGCCAGTGTGATTTGCGCGTGGCACCCCTGATCAACAAAAGTTACAGCGCAGCGTCGCCCTCCAACCAGAGTGTGGCCGAAGCTTGGTGGCCAACGGCCAAAGGCGGGCGTTGGAATGACGTGCCCAGCTCCAAGCCGCCAACGGGCGCTTGCGCGACTTTCACGGGTGGCGTGCCCCTGGGCACTTTCACGGGCAGTGCCCGCATCGCCGCGGTGTCGCAGCAGCCTGAGTATTTGATCGAGCGCTTCACCCGAGGCGACCAGTCGGTCTACCGCATCACTTCGCGCGGCTTTGGTTACCGGACCGGTACCCAGGTTGTCATGCAAAGTTATTTCTTGCTTCCTCAGCTTTGAGTCGCCCATGAACAAATTTCTGCGTTGGATGGCGCCTTTGGTGCTGGGCTTGATCAGCCTGTCAGCCACGGTGTGGGCGCAAACGGCGGGTTCGACCGATGGGGCGTACACGTCCAGCAACCTGGGCATCTTCCCGCCCAACGTGGGCTATGGCTCCGGCGGCCCGATGCTGATGCTGACGGCGTCCAAAGACCACACGCTGTTTTCACCCATCTACACCGACTACGAAGATGTCGACGGCGACGGCACGGTTGACTACACCTTCAAGCCCACCTTCAAGTACTACGGTTACTTTGACTCAAGCAAGTGCTACAGCTACAACGCGCAGGCCACCTACCCGCGCTTCGAGCCTGCTGTGGCTGTATCCAACCTGAGTACCTACGCATGCCCCACTGACAATGGTCAGCGCCTGTGGAGTGGCAACTTCCTGAACTGGGCCACCATGACGCGCATCGACGTGGTGCGCAAGATGCTGTACGGCGGCTTTCGCCGCGAAGACACCACCAACGACACCACGCTGGAGATGGCGCAGGTGTCGCAAGACGCGCACTCGTTTGTGAAGTACTACGCCGGCGATGACCTGCGCAGCTACACACCGTTTGACCCGGTGAGTGATCTTGCCAACGGCGGCCTGACGATTTGCAACCGTGCGTCGATCAATGTCGACCCGACAACAGGCAACCCTGGCGTGCCGCAAATGCGCATTGCCAAGGGCAACTACAGCATGTGGGCGACCATTCCCACAAAGGTGGTTTGTCGGTGGGCGAATGAGGGCGGCAACTTCAGTTTTGGTGCCAAGGCCACGGCTTTTTACACCAAGTACGGCCCTAACCAAGGGGCTTTGGCGGTCGATCCCAAGGCCCACAAAGTGAGCCTGCCCTCGTCGACGGCCGACGCCGCAACGTACAGCGTCGGCAATGTGAGTGTGGGGGCGGAGTTGGCGGTGCGCGTGCGGGTGTGTGTGCCGGGCCAGATTGGCCAAGAGCGCTGCCAAGCCTACGGGTCGGGCACCAACACGGTGTACAAGCCAGTCGGCCTGTTGCAGCAATTTGGCACCACCACAGACCTGAGCAATGCCCCGCGCGCCGAGTTCGGTTTGCTCACGGGCAGTTATGACTCCAACCTGCGTGGCGGCGCCTTGCGCAAGAACGTGGGTTCCCTCAACGATGAGGTTGACCCCGCCACGGGCCGCTTTTGTTCGCGCATCACAGAGAACGCGCCAAGCACATGCAACACCACTGCCGGCATCGTCAAATCGTTCGACAGCATCCGCTTGTATGACGTTGGCAATTACAACAACAACTCCGGCAGCAGCAATGGTTTTGTGTTGCCACAAGACATTCGCAACGGGAACTTCCCGTCTTGGGGCAACCCCATCTCTGAGATGTTGGTCCAGACCATGTCTTACATGGCCGGGCAAAGCGCCACGCAACCCAGCAACATGGCGCGTGACACCGCTGTTGGCATGCCCAGCAATGTGGCTTGGGCCGATCCTTTGAACGATGCCACGGTAGACCGCGCATCTGGTCGAACGCGCAAATCGCTGTACGGCAAAAGCATCTGCCGTGCGATGGACGTGCTGGCCATCTCGAGCGGTACGGCCAGTTTCGACACCAAGGATGGTGCCAGCGAAGACATCTACAGCATCTTTGATCAATTTACTGGTTTGAACGGCGGCTCCAACCAGACGCTCACCTTGCTCACCGACGTGGTGGGTGTGAACGAAGGCATCAATGGCTCGTCGCGCTCGGTGGGTTCTGTGACTTCTGCCGTTGGCACAGACTGCACCAGCAAGTCGATCGGTCTTTTGTCTGACGTAGCGGGTGTGTGCCCCGAGGCGCCAGGCGTCAAGGGGTCTTACTTGGGTGCGGGTGCAGCGTATTTCGCCAACACCCGTGCCATCCGCGAATTGGGGGGCGCCGTGCAATCGGGCCAAACCATCGCATCCAGCCTCGGCGCGAACACCGGCGCCACCGTGGCGCAAAGCAATCTGCCTGCATACGCTTTGCGTCTCAAGACCTATGCGGCCTCGCTGGCCGGTGGGGTGATTCGCATCGAGATCCCCGTGCCAGGCACCACCCGCAAGGTCTACATCACCCCTGAGAGCAGCTGGAGCCATGCTTCTCTGCGTAGCTTGATGCCAGGTGCTGTGCTGACATTCCGTTCCTTGTACGCCTCGGCCACCTCGGGCGCCTATGTCGTCACCTGGAACGATGCGCAGTTCGGTGGCGACTACGACATGGACTTGGTGGGCTTCATCAGGTGGACTTTGACACCTGCAGCCAGCGGCAGCGGCTATGACTTGGCGGTCTACACCGATGTGTTGAACCACGATGCGGGTGCCAAAGGCTCGCACGGTTTCAGCATCACGGGCACCGATGCATCACCAT
>JAVLFO010000698.1:0-4708 GCA_046052805.1 Aquabacterium sp.
AGGCGTCCGGGCCGGCCTTCGCCAGCACCGCGCCCACGATGCCGCCGATCAGGGCGTGCGAGGAACTGCTCGGGATGCCCCAGTACCAGGTGACGAGGTTCCAGGCGATGGCCCCCACCAAGGCGCCGAACACCACGTGCACGTCGATCACCCCGGCATCGGCGATGCCCTTGCCCACCGTGGCCGCCACGCTGAGGTGGAAGACGAAGATGGCCACCACGTTGAAGAAGGCCGCGAACAGCACCGCGTGGCTGGGCCGCAGCACGCCGGTGGAGACCACCGTGGCGATGGAGTTGGCCGCGTCATGGAAGCCGTTCATGAAGTCGAACAGCAAGGCCAGGATGACGAGGAGGACGATGACCCAGAGCCCCATCTGAGAGGCCACCTGCATGGATTGCATGGGAGGTGCTCCTGTCGACTCAGGAGTTTTCGAGGATCACGCCCTCGACGAGCTTGGCCACGTCATCGCACTTGTCGGTGACGGTTTCCAGCAGCTCGTAGATCGCCTTGAGCTTGATGACCTCGCGCACATCGTGCTCTTCGCGGAAGAGCTTGCTCATGGCCGCGCGCATGACGCGGTCGGCGTCCGACTCCAGCTGGTCGATTTCTTCGCAGGTCTTCAGCGCCGCGGCGGCCGTGTCGGCATCGCCGATGTCGTGCAGCAGGGTCACGGCGCTCTTGAGGCGCTCGGCGCACTTCACGCACAGGTCGGTCAGGCGCACCACCTCGTCGGTCATGCGGCGCACGTCGTACAGCGCCATGGTCTCGGCCGCGTCCTGCAGGAGGTCGGCGACGTCGTCCATGGTGTTGATCAGGGTGTGGATCTGCTCGCGGTCGATCGGCGTGATGAAGGTCTTGTGCAACAGGCGGTTGACCTCGCGCAGCACGGTGTCGGCCATGCCTTCGGCGGCATCGACCTCCTTGTGGTGCTTCTCGCGCAGCGCCGGGTCGTTGTAGTTCTGGACCAAGGCCGCGAAGGCGTGCGCCGCCGTGACGATGTGCTGGGCGTGTTGGTTGAAGAGCTCAAAAAAATTGCCCTCTCGGGGCAGCAGCTTTCCAAAGATCATGGCGGCGGGCCTGTCACTTTCATGACAGCAAATGGTCCAAACGGACTATTTTAGCCGCGCCGCCCTCCCAGATCAATGTGCGGGTTCGTCCAACAGGCCTGCCGGGCCCACCGCACCACCGGCCTCACCGGCACCGTCTGCGGTGGTGGCCGTGGCTGGCGCGCTGGCCGGCTTGAAGAGGAAGTGCGCCAGCGCCGGCAGCAGGATCAAGGCGCCCAGCATGTTCCACACGAACATGAAGGCCAGCAAGATGCCCATGTCGGCCTGGAACTTGATGGGCGAGAAGGCCCAGGTGGCCACGGCCACGCCCAGGGTGATGCCGGTGAGCACCACCACCTTGCCGGTGAACAGCAGGGCCTTGTAGTAGGCCTGCGAAAGGCTCTCGCCGGCACGCAGGCCGGCCAGCGTCACGGTCATCACATAGAGCGCGTAGTCCACGCCGATGCCCACGCCCAGGGCAATGACCGGCAGCGTCGCCACCTTCACGCCGATGTTCAGGCCCACCATCAGCGCTTCGCACAGCACCGAGGTCAGCATCAGCGGCAGCACGGCGCAGATCACGGCCTTCCAGGAGCGGAAGGTGATGAAGGACAGCACCACGACGGCGGCATAGACCCACATCAGCATCTCGGCATTGGCCTTGCGCACCACGATGTTGGTGGCGGCCTCGATGCCGGCATTGCCCGCGGCCGACAGGAACTGCACCTCTTGCGTGTTGTTGGCCAGCGCGAAGGCCTCGACCACCTTGACGACGCTGTCGAGCGTGTCGGCCTTGTGGTCCTTGAGGTAGACATAGACCGACAGCAGGTTGCACTGTTGGTTGAACAGCTCGCGGGTGGCGTAGGAGATGACGGTGTTGAGCGAGTCCTGGCTGCGCGGGATGTCGTACCAGCGCAGGCTGCCTTCGTTGAGGCCCGAGCTGGCGCGCTTGCTCAAGCCGGCCAGCGAGTTGGTGCCTTCCACGCCGGGCAGCTGCTGCAGCTGGGTTTCGAGCTCATCGACCTTCAGCAGGTTGGGGTAGAGCGCGCACTGGAACTGCGGCGTCTTGACCATCACCACGTAGGTGTCGCTGCTGGCCGCGTAGTTCTTGACGATGTAGGCGTTGTCGCGGTTGTAGCGCGAGTCGGGGCGCAGCTCGGGCGCGCCGGGGTCGGTGTCGCCCACCGTGAGGCGCAGGCTGATGGCAAAGCCCACCACGGCCAGCAGGGCCGAGGCCAGCAGCGCACGCTGGGCCCACTTGCGTTGGGTGAACAGGTCGAGGAAGGCCCAGAAGGGGTGCTTGCTCTGCGACTCGGCTTCGGCGGTTTCTTCCTTCAGGCTGCGGCGCGCGGCCACCGGGCTCACGCCCGCATAGGACAGCAGGATGGGCAGCAGCACGAGGTTGGTGAAGACCAGCACGGCCACGCCCAGGCTGGCGGTCAGGGCCAGGTCCTGGATGACGCGGATGTCGATCACCATCAGCACGGCGAAGCCCACCGCGTCGGCGATCAGCGCCGTCAGGCCGGCCAGGAAGAGGCGGCGGAAGGTGTAGCGGGCGGCCACCAGCTTGTGCGTGCCGCGGCCGATGTCCTGCATGATGCCGTTCATCTTCTGCGCACCGTGGCTCATGCCGATGGCGAACACCAGGAAGGGCACGAGCACCGAGTAGGGGTCGAGCTCGAAGCCCAGCAGCGGCAGCAGGCCCAGCAACCACACCACGGCCACCACCGAGCACAGCATCACCAGCAGGGTGCTGCGCACGCAGCGCGTGTACCAGAACAGCACGCCGGCGCACACGAGGATGGCCAGGGCGAAGAAGAACAGCACCTGGCGCAGGCCCTCGATCAGGTCACCGATGACCTTGGCGAAGCCGTTGATGTGCAGCGCGGTGGCGTCGTTGTCGTACTTGGCGCGCAGCTGCTCCAGGCGGGCGGAGAGGTCGGCGTAGTCAATGGGCTGGCCCGTTTCGGCGTTCTTGTCCTGCAGGGGGATGAGGATGACGCTGGACTTGTAGTCGGCCGACACGAGGCTGCCGATTTCGCCGGAGCGCTCGACGTTCAGCCGCAGCTGGTCGAGGCTGTCGGGCTGGCCATCGAAGCCATCGGGGATGACGGGGCCGCCGTCCAGGCCTTCTTCGGTGACGCCGGTCCAGCGCACCGCGGGCGTCCACAGCGACTTCAGGTAGGGCCGGTCGGCCTCGGGGAAGAGGAAAACGTCGTCGGTGAGCTTGCGCAGCGTCTCCATGTAGGCCGCGTCGAAGATGGTGCCCTTCTTCGCTTCCACCGCGATGCGGATGGTGTTGCCCAGGCCACCGAGCTGGCTCTTGTTGTCCAGGTAGTTGACGATGTAGGGGTGCTGCGTGGGCAGCATCTTCTCGAACGCCGCGTTGAGCTTCAGGCCCTTGGCCGTGTAGCCCAGCACCAGCGTGACGAGCAGGCACAGCGCCACGATGACGAGGCGGTTGTTGAACAGCAGGCGCTCGGCGACGGTGCCGGAGCGCTGGTCGAAATCCTCCACGCGGGCGATGACCGGCGTGGCTTCGGTGGACGAGGTGGGGGTCATGGTTTGGCGGCTCCGGAAGCGGTGCCTGCGACGGCGGCGGCAGGGACGTGCATGGCACCGCGCGCACTCGACAGCACCAGGCTGCCGTCGCGGGCTTGCACGACGTCGGTGAACGAGGCGGTCTGTTTGAGCAACACAGGCGCGAAGCTCTGGCCGTGGTCGCGGCTCACGAGCAGCTTGCCGGCCTCGTCGACCAGGACCATGCGGCCGTCGGCCAGCAAGGTGCCGCCGGTGAGGGTCACGGGGGCGGGCGTGGCGACCTTCTCCCAGGTGCCCGAGCCGGCTGCGCTGCGCCAGACGTTGCCGCGCAGGCCATAGGCCAGCAGGTCACCCTGGCGCGAGGCGATCACGCCGAAGAAGGTGCCGGCATACGGCGTTTGCACGGCCTTGAAAGGCTGGTCGGGGCCCTCGGCCTGGAAGAGGGTGCCTTGCTCGCCGGCCAGGTAGAGCGCCTTGCCCTGCACCAGCAGGTGGTTGAGGTGGCGGCCGCTGGGGTTGGGCACGTCGGCGCGGCGCGAGCGCCAGGTCTTGCCGCCATCACGGGTGGCGAAGATGGCGCCATAGGCCCCGACGACCAGGCCGTTCTGGCTGTCGAAGAAGTGCACGTCGAGGAAGGGCTTGTCGGCGCCCTGGTCCAGCAGGCGCTGGGCCTGCTTGCGGTGTTCGTCGCTGGCCTGGGGGTCGGCCTGCACCGCGGCCATCTCCAGCTTGGCGGCTTGCAGGCCATCGAGCTGGCGCGCCCAGGTCTGGCCGCCGTCCTGGCTGGCCAGTACGACCTGCCCGTGGCCCACGGCCCAGCCGTGCTCGGCGTCCACGAAGCTCACGCGGCTGAGCGTGACGCTGACGGGCGAGCGGGCCTGGCGCCAGGTCTGGCCCTGGTCGTCGGACAGCACGATGGTGCCGCGCTCACCGACCGCCACGATGCGGTCACCGGCGCGCGCCACCGACAGCAAGACGCCCGCCTGGGCGCGGCTGCTGAGCGCAGCCGACCGCTGCAGCGGGTCGAAGGGGCTGGCCGCGGCAGAGGGGGCCGGCGTGGCGGCCTGGACAGCCACAGGCGCGGTGACAGCGGCGGCTGTGGCGGCCAGGGCCACCCACGC
>JAVLFO010000699.1:0-1540 GCA_046052805.1 Aquabacterium sp.
TCAGATGTGTATAAGAGACAGGGGCCGTGCTGATCCTCAGCGCCGCCACCTTGGGCGCGGGCTGGCTCGCCTGGACCACGCAAAAGCGCGTGCAATCGCTTGAGCAAGAGCTCGTGCGGCGTCAGCAAGACAGCCAAGGCCAGGCCACCGAAGCCCGCGTGCTGGCCCGCCAAGCCGAAGACCTGTCACGCGAGTCTGCCGCGCGCACCACGCTGCTGGAAACCCGCTTGGCCGAAGTCGCCCTGCAGCGCAGCCAAGTGGAAGACCTGATCAAAACCTTGAGCCTCTCGCGCGACGAAAACCTGGTCGCCGACATCGAAGCGGGCCTGCGCGTGGCCAACCAGCAAGCCACCTTGACGGCCAGCGCAGAGCCCCTGATCACCGCACTGCAATCGGCCGACGACCGCCTGAGCCGCGCCAAACAGCCGCGCCTAGACAACATCCGCCGTGCGGTGGCCAAAGACCTCGACCGCGTGCGCGGCACCCGTGTGGCCGACCTGACCTCGCTGACGATTCGCCTGGACGAGGCCACCCGACTGGTCGACGAAATCCCGCTGATCAACCAGCCCGAGTCGGTGCAAAGCAACGCGCCCAGCAACAAATCAGCGCCAGCCAGCAACGGCAAGGCCAACAAAGACCGCCCTGCTGGGGCCAATGCAGCGGCCTCTGCAGCCAGCGCCACCGGTTGGGGCGAACACGTCTGGCAATGGTCGCAAAGCGCTGCCAAGGGCATGTGGGACGAAACCCGAGGCTTGGTTCGCCTGACCCGCATCGCCCGACCCGAAGCCATGCTGATCTCGCCTGACCAGGGATTCATGCTGCGCGAGAACATCAAGCTGCGCCTGCTCAACGCCCGTCTCTCGCTGCTGAGTCGCCAAAACGGGCTGGCACTGAGCGATCTGCAGGTGCTGCAAAGCCTGGTGCCGCGCTATTTCGACACCCAGTCGCGCAAGACCCAGTTGCTGATCTCGATGCTCGGCGATGTGGCTGCGCAAAGCCAGCAAACCAACGTGCCACGCCCAGACGACACGCTGGCCGCACTGGCCGCTGTGGCCGGCGGTCGCTGAGCCAGACGGGACACACACCATGCGCTCCATCGTCTGGCTCTTGTTGTTGGCGGTCGTCGCCGTGGTCGGAGCCACCGCCCTGGGTGGCAACGACGGCCTGGTCACCATTTTCTGGTTGGGCTGGCGCGCTGACGTCTCGCTGAACCTTTTCTTGCTCACCCTGGTCTTGGGCTTTTTGGCCATTTACTCGCTGGTGCGTGGCCTGGACGGCTTGCTCAACTTGCCCGAGCGCGCCAAACGCTGGCGTGTGGCCCAGCGTGACCGCCTGGCCCAAGCGGCTTTGCGCGAGGGGCTGGGCCTGTACCTGGCTGGCCGCTACATCCGCGCCCACAAGGCCTGCCAAAAGGCCGTGGCCATCCAGGCCGACACGCCCGAACTGGCCCTGGACGCCGAATTCACCGCCATTGCCCACCTGCTGTCGGCGGGCAGCTTGCATCGCCTGCAAGATCGCAAGCAACGTGACGAGCACCTGC
>JAVLFO010000700.1:0-3392 GCA_046052805.1 Aquabacterium sp.
TGGTCCACGTCACCGAAATGGACTGGACCAACAAGAACATCGCTCCCAACAAGATCGTCAACCTGGGCGACGAGGTGGAAGTCATGGTCTTGGAAATCGACGAAGACAAGCGTCGCATTTCGCTGGGCATGAAGCAATGCAAGCCGAACCCATGGGACGACTTCTCGCAGAACTTCAACCGCGGTGACCGCGTCAAGGGCCCCGTCAAGTCGATCACCGACTTCGGCGTGTTCGTTGGCTTGGCCGCTGGCATTGACGGCCTGGTGCACCTGTCTGACCTGTCGTGGAACGAACCCGGTGAAGCCGCTGTTCGCAACTACAAGAAGGGTCAAGAAGTTGAAGCGATCGTGTTGGCCATCGACGTCGAACGCGAACGCATCAGCCTGGGCATCAAGCAACTGGACAGCGATCCATTCACCAACTTCACGACCCTGAACGACCGTGGCGCCACCGTCACCGGCAAGGTCAAGACCGTGGATGCCAAGGGTGCTGAGATCGACCTGGGTGAAGACATCCTGGGTTACCTGCGCGCCTCTGAAATCGCCCGCGACCGCGTGGAAGATGCTCGCAACGTGCTGAAGGAAGGCGACGAAGTCACCTCCATCATCATCAACATCGACCGCAAGACCCGCAACATCCAGTTGTCGATCAAGGCCAAGGACAACGTGGAGCAACAAGAAGCTCTGCAACGTCTGAGCAGCGAAACCGTCAAGGAAGGTTCCGGCACCACCAGCCTGGGCGCTCTCTTGAAGGCCAAGCTGGACCAAAACAACGGCTGATCCTCGTGATCACCGGGGTTTGATCCCTGCACATCCCTGTTGCGCCAAGCCCCTCGGGGCCTGGTTCAGCGGGGGTTGTTATGAGCGTGGCCCACACCGTGGCAACACGGTTCGACGCTGACGCTCATCACAGCCTCCGATTTCTTGTCACTGCCTCCACATGACCCGTTCAGATCTCGTGGCCCGCCTGGCCGAGCGCTTCGGCCAGCTCACCCAGCGCGACGCCGAGTTTGCCGTCAAGACCATGCTGGACGCCATGTCTGAGGCCCTGTCGCGCGGGCACCGCATCGAGATCCGCGGCTTTGGCAGCTTCTCCATCAACCGCCGCCCGCCCCGCATGGGTCGCAACCCGCGTTCGGGCGAGCAGGTCTTGATCCCCGAAAAACTCGTGCCCCATTTCAAGCCGGGCAAGGGTCTGCGTGAAGGCGTGGATCGGGTGGATACTCACGCAAGCAATGCAGCCGCCCCTGCTGCAGACCCTTCCTCCAACTGACTCCGTCTATGCGAACCTTGAACTGGTTGTGGCGCGGCCTGCTGTTTTTCATCCTGTTCGCCTTTGCGCTGAACAACCAGCATGTGGTCGAACTCAAGTGGTTCATGGGCTACCGCTGGCAGGCACCGATGGTCTTCATCGTGTTGGGCATCTTCGCTTTGGGTTGCGTCAGCGGTGTGCTGGCCATGCTGCCCAGCTGGTGGAAGATGCGGCGTGACGCGCGCAACCGCTTTTTGCTGATGCCCGACCCGGTCACCAAAGCTGGCAAACCAGCCTTGGCCAGCACCGCCTTCGATACGGGCCCCCGAACACGCTCGGGGCCGCCCACGCTGCCCGCCGAGCTGCCCTTCCCGCCCGACATGCCGGCGCCGCGCAAACCTGCGAAATGAGCGCTGGGCGCTCACCCCACACTCATGGAATTTGACCTGTACTGGCTGCTGCTGGCCCTGCCCGTCGTTTTTTTGCTGGGCTGGATGGCCTCGCGGCTCGACCTGAGGCAGCTCAAGCGCGAAGACCAGGCTTCGCCACAGGCCTACTTCAAGGGGCTGAACCTGCTGCTCAATGAGCAGCACGACAAAGCGATCGATGCGTTCATCGAAGCGGTCCAGCACGATCCCAACACCTCTGATCTGCACTTCGCCCTGGGCAATTTGTTCCGGCGCCGCGGCGAGTACGAACGCGCCATCCGCGTCCACCAGCACCTGCTGGGCCGTGCCGACCTCAAGCGCGAAGAGCGCGAGCGCGCGCAACACGCGCTGGCACAAGACTTCATGAAGGCGGGGCTGTTTGACCGCGCCGAAGAGGCCTTCAAAGCGCTTGATGGCACCAGCTTCACCACCGATGCCCGACTGGCCCTGTTGTCGCTGCACGAACGCTCACGCAACTGGCACCCCGCGATCGACGTGGCGCGCCAGCTCGAGGCGGCCGGCACCGGCTCGTTTTCACAACGCACGGCGCACCACTGGTGCGAGGTGGCGCATGAGGCCGACTCGCGCGGCCGCGCCGACGAGGCCGAACAGGCTTTGCTGCGCGCCCGCGAGGCCGCACCACAAGCCGCCCGCCCCTTGGTGATGCAAGGCCAGCGGCTGGCCCGCCTGGGTCAACATGCGCAAGCCATGACGGTGTGGGACGAACTGATGGCCAAACAGCCGCAGTCGTTTGCTCTGATCGCCATGGACTATGCCAAGTGCGCCCAAGCCAGCGGCCAGGATGCCGCTGCGTTGAGCAAGCTGCAAAGCTTGTACGCGCAGGCCCCCTCGGCTGACGTGCTCAACGCACTCAACACCTTGCAACCTGATGCGACCGAGCGCCGCACGGCACTGATGGCGCACATCAGCCAGCAGCCCTCTCTGTCGGCTGCGCAAGGTTTGATCCGCGAACGCCTGAACACGCATGTCGCTCTGAGCGAGCATGAAATCGAGCGCCTGCAGCAAGCCCTTGCCACCGCCGCCAAACCACTGCAACGCTACCGTTGTGCGGCGTGCGGCTTTGAAAGCCAGCATTACTTCTGGCAATGCCCAGGATGCCAAGGCTGGGACACCTACCCGCCCCGCCGTTTAGAAGATCAGTGAGCGTGTGCCGCTGAAGGCTTGGCTGCACCCGCGTCACCTGTGGATGCACCTGCTGCGGATGTAGCCACAGGGATCACCGCCTTTTGCGACACCAGCTTGCCATCGGCACGCCGCAGCAACAAGGTCACGGGCACTTGCTCGCCCACGGTCAAGGGGCGCTTGAGCCCCATCAGCATCAAGTGGCGCCCGCCTTGGCCAGGCTGCAAGGCCACGCTTTGGCCAGCTGGCAGCGCCAGCGAATCCATCGCGCGCATGCGCATCACGCCGCCGCCGTCCATGCGCATGTCATGCAGCTCGCCGGACTCTGCCAAAGGGGTCGACACGCCCACCAGCGTCAGGTCGACGCGAGACGTCAGGGTCAAAAATCCGCCCGATGCCATCTGACCGGCCACCGTCGGGCGGACCCAGGCGGCGCTCACATCGACCAAACCTTTGACTTCAGTGGCCGCCTTGGCGCCCGAGGCGGACGCCGCCAATGCGCCCGTTTTGGGGCCGCCATGATGCGGGTGCCCGGCGTGATCGTGCATGCCTTCATGGGCAGGCATTTGT
>JAVLFO010000701.1:0-1593 GCA_046052805.1 Aquabacterium sp.
CCGTCCCGCTGGGGGATGTTGTTGGTGAAGCAGAGCACCGACTCGTTGTAGCTCTCGTTCCACTGCATGGCCACTTCCACGCCCACATTGGTGCCGTGCTCAGACACCTTGTCGCCTTGCGCATGGAAGATGTTGGGGTTCAGGGTCGTTTTGCCCGTGTTGATGAACTCCACAAAGCCCTTGACGCCACCGGCGTAGGCAAAGTTGTCTTCCTTGTTGTTGCGCTCGTCGATCAGGCGGATCTTCACGCCGTTGTTCAAGAACGAGAGCTCGCGCAGGCGCTTGGCCAGGATGTCGTAGTGGTACTCGTTGTTCTCTTTGAAGATCTCAACGTCGGGCAAAAAGTGCACTTCGGTGCCGCGCTTGTCGGTGTCACCCGTGATGCGCATGGGGCTGGTCTCAACGCCATCACGCAGCTCGATCACGCGGTCTTGCGGCACGCCCTGCTTGAACTCCATCGAATGGGCCTTGCCATCGCGGCGCACCGTCAGGCGCAACCACTTGCTCAAGCCGTTCACGCAGCTCACGCCCACGCCGTGCAGGCCGCCGCTGACCTTGTAGCTGTTCTGGTTGAACTTGCCGCCGGCGTGCAGCTCGGTCAGCGCGATCTCGGCCGCACTGCGCTTGGGCTCGTGCTTGTCGTCCATCTTCACGCCCGTGGGAATGCCACGGCCGTTGTCGGTCACCGAAATCGAGTTGTCGGTGTGGATGGTGACGACGATGTCGTCGCAGTGGCCCGCCAGCGCTTCGTCGATCGAGTTGTCGACCACCTCGAACACCAGGTGGTGCAAACCGGTGCCGTCCGACGTGTCGCCGATGTACATGCCGGGGCGCTTGCGCACGGCTTCCAGACCTTCGAGGATCTGGATGCTGCCTTCGCCATAGCCTGCCGAAATCTGGGCCTCGGTTTGCGGCACGACGGGTGCGTTCTGCGGTTCGGGCTGTTGATCGGGGGAGGTGGCTTCGGTCATGGGTACAGGGCGCTAGGTGAGGGTGGGACCAGCGTGGAAGGGCCCAGAAATGGAAAAAGGTCCCGTCATGTGACCATGCGGGACCCCCATTCTAGCCCCTGTGACAAGGGGGCCTTTTTGACCGTTCAGGTCAGATGCGCATGGGCATGACCACGTACTTGAAACCCTCGTATTCGGGGTTGGTGATCAGGGCCGAGCTGTTGGCGTCTTGCAGCGACACGGTCACCATGTCCTGGCTCATGTTGGCCAGCACGTCCATGAGGTAGCCCACGTTGAAACCGATCTCGAAACTGTCGCCACCGTAGTCGATTTCAAGTTCTTCCTTGGCCTCTTCTTGCTCGGCGTTGCTCGAGGCAATGCCCAGCACGCCAGGGGCGAAGTTCATGCGCACACCCTTGAACTTTTCGCTGGTCAAAATCGCTGCGCGCTGCAGAGAAGCCAGCAAGGTGGTGCGGCCCAGGGTGATGTGGTTTTTGTGGTTCTTGGGGATGACGCGGTTGTAGTCGGGGAACTTGCCCTCGACCAGCTTGGTCACGAACTCCAGGCCACCGAAGGTGAACTTGGCTTGGTTGCCGGCAAAGCGCATCTCGATCAACTGTTCAGCCTCGTCTTTGCCCTTGCC
>JAVLFO010000702.1:0-15586 GCA_046052805.1 Aquabacterium sp.
ATGGACATGCCGGGCAAGGAGATCCGGCCCGGCGTTTGGGTGGGGCTGAACACCTCGATCGACTGGGACACGGTCAAGATCACGGGGCCCGTGTACATCGGCTCAGGTTCTTGCATTGAGCCCGGCGTGACCATTGAAGGCCCCGCCTGGATTGGCCATGGCAGCCGCTTGCGACAAAACAGCAAGGTGGTGCGCAGCGTGCTGTTCGAATACACGCGTTTGAGCGAAGGCGCGACGTTCAACGAGGTGGTTGCGTCACCTCAGTACTGTGTTGACCGCCAAGGCAAAACGACCTACCAGGGCGACGAAAGCACCAATCTGCGCTGGGGAGACGCCCGCGCTTGAGGCCAAGCGCAACGGTGACCCTGATCTGCAGCAGCTTGTTGGACAATCCCAGCATGAGCAAGATCATCGTCACCGGCGCAGCCGGCTTCATTGGCATGCACGTGGTGCAGGCCCTTCTGGCGCGCGGCGACGAGGTTGTCGGCATCGACAACCTCAACGACTACTACACGCCGCAACTCAAGCGCGACCGGCTGGCCCTGCTGGCTCAGCACCCCAAGGCTTCGCGCTTTGCGTTTGAAACCCTGGATGTGGCCGACAACGAGGCCTTGCAGGCCCTGTTCAAGCGCACGCAGGCCAAGCGCGTGGTGCACTTGGCAGCGCAGGCTGGTGTTCGTTACTCGATCACCAACCCCCACGCTTACGCCCAGTCCAACCTGGTGGGCTTTGTGAACATCTTGGAAGCGTGCCGCCACCATGCGGTCGAGCACTTGGTCTACGCCAGCAGCTCTAGCGTGTACGGCGGCAACGCACGCATGCCGTTCAGCGAGCAAGATGGCGTGGACCACCCCGTCAGCCTGTACGCCGCGACCAAAAAGGCCAACGAGCTGATGGCCCACACCTACAGCCACCTCTATGGCCTGCCCACCACGGGCTTGCGCTTCTTCACGGTGTATGGCCCCTGGGGCCGCCCGGACATGGCGCCCATGCTGTTTGCCAAGGCGATCTTGGCCGGCGAGGCGATCAAGGTGTTCAACCACGGGCAGATGCAACGCGACTTCACTTACATCGACGACATCGTCAACGGGGTGATCGGCACGCTGGACCAAGCCCCAAGCGCCAACCCTGCCTTTGACAAGATGTCGCCAGACGCCTCGACCTCGTGGGCACCTTACAGAGTGTTCAACATCGGGCGCAGCGAGCCGGTGCAGCTGATGGATTTCATCCGCACCCTGGAGACCGCTTTGGGCCGCACCGCCGTGCTCGACCTGCAGCCCATGGCCCCTGGCGACGTGGCCGCCACCTTTGCCGATGTGTCGGCCCTGCAAGCGCTGACCCAGGTCCAGCCCAAGGTCGATTTGAGCGAAGGCATTGCGCGCTTCGCGCAGTGGTACCGCGCGTATCACGTGGGTTAACGCGCAATGCGCGGTTTCGCTGCGCGTTCGACCCCCCGCGTTTGAAGGTAGGGGGGGCCCTCGGAAAGTTACCGAAAGTAACAACTGAGGAAACCATCACGATAAGGCCTCAATACGATTAACAGCTCTCGATATACGTGGAGCTGTCATGGCCGGGTGGGTTCGTACCTTGAAATGGTTGACGCTGGGGGCGGCAGTCGCCACGCTGGTGGGCTGCGTGTTCGACAGCGTGGAGGCAGGCGACAAGCCCGAAAGCCGCCAGCAAGCCCATCGGTTTTTGACGCAAGCGTCCTTTGGACCTGATCAAGCCAGCATCGATCGCTTGATGGCCGTGGGCTATGACGCCTGGATCGAGGAGCAGTTCGCGCTCACACCGGCGTTCACGTACAAAGACTTCTACCGACAGCGCGAGGCGGCACTGCGCGCAGAACACCCCAACGTCGCGGGATTGAAAGCCAACTCTGACCAGGTGTTAGAGGCTTTCTACACGCGCGCACTGACAGACCCTGGCCAATTGCGCGCAAGGCTGGTCTTCGCGCTGACGGAGATCTTTGTCGTCTCATTCAACAACGAAACCCTGGGCAGCCGAGCGACCGAAATGGTGGCGGGCTACATGGACATGCTGGAGGGCCATCTCAACGGCAACTACCGCGATCTGCTGGAGGCGGTTTCCACCAACCCCGCCATGGGCGAGTACCTGACCTTCCGCGGGAACATCAAGGAAGATCCGACGGTCAGCCGCTACCCCGACGAAAACTATGCGCGCGAGGTCATGCAGCTGTTCTCGATCGGCCTGTACGAACTCAACAGCGACGGCAGCCTCAGGCTCAACGACCAAGGCAAGCCCACCGAAACCTACACCTCAGACGATGTCAGAGGCCTCGCGAAGGTGTTCACGGGCTGGGGCAACTACCGTGGACCTTCATTTGCCGGTCAAGGCGATGACGCCTGTCTGGCATGGGCGGCAAGCTGCCGCGACCCAGAGGGTTACTTCCGCCCGATGGTGCCCTACCCCGACTTTCACTCCACCTCCGAAAAGCGCTTCTTGGGCGTGACCTTGCCTGAGCAAGACAAGCCCGATCCGCAAGGCGACCTGAACGCCGCACTCGATCGGCTGGCCACACACCCCAACACCGCACCCTTCTTCAGCCGTCAGCTGATCCAGCGCCTGGTCACCAGCAACCCCTCGCCAGAGTACGTCGGACGCGTGGCCGACCGCTTCACGCACAGTGGCGGCAACCTCAAAGAGGTCGTCAAGGCCATCTTGATGGACAAGGAGGCACGCTCAGACGTCGCTTTGTTCGACGCCAACGCCGGCAAGCTGCGCGAGCCCATCTTGCGCATGACGGCGATCTTGCGCGCCTTCAAGTTCAACACGCCGACGCAGGCGGTTTCGTCGCTGCCCACCGATGCGTCGGGCAGCGTGCGCCCCGCCTTTGTCTCGATCGGGCAAACCGGCGACCCCGCCACCTCGTTCGGTCAGTCGCCGCTGTTCTCCCCATCGGTCTTCAACTTCTTCAGACCTGGCTACAGCCCTGCACAAAGCCTCACGGCCAGCAAAGGCATGGTGGCGCCCGAGCTGCAGTTGGTCAGCGAAAGCTCGGTCACAGGCTACGTCAATGGCTTGCAGGACATGCTGGTCAATGGCATTGGCCCGAGCTGGGTGATTGACATGGACGGGCAATGTGGCGCCTTCACGCAGGAGGTGCAGCAATACATTGCCGGCCTGGACGCAAGCATCGCGGCCAACAAGGCACTGCAAAATGCGTCGGCCAACTGCAAGATCGAAGGGCTCACACAGCGCGGCGTCACGCTCAACTTCACGGCGCAACGCGCGCTGGCGGGCGACGTCAAAGCGTTGGTGCAGCACGTGGCCGACAAGCTCACGGGCGGCGTGCTGTCGAGCTCGCTGCGCACCACCATGACCGAGACCCTCAGCGGCATGGCCGTGCCCACGCTGCAAGCGGATCAGTCCAATGCCGACAGCGTCAACAGCGCCCTGGATCAACGTGTACGCGCCGCCATCTTGTTGGTGGCCGTGTCACCTGAATTCCTGATCACCAAGTGAGGCTCCGCATGCAACACAGCAACCGCCGTCAATTCTTGCGCACCACCTCTGCACTGGTGGGCACCACCGCCGCCAGCGCCTGGATGGGCAACCTGGCCACCCTGGGTCAGGCCGCCGCCCAAGCCGCCAGCACCACCGATTACAAGGCACTGGTGTGCATCTACCTGGGCGGCGGCAATGACGCCCACAACACCGTTGTCCCGACCGATCCTCAATCATGGCGCTGCTACAGCGCCACGCGCGACCCGGCCGTCATGGCCCAGTTGACTGACACGCCCGTGCCCACAGGCATCACCTCGATCGCCCTTGACCAAGCTGCCTTGCTCAGCATCAACCACCTGGATGCCAAGGGGCTGAACACCGGCCGCACCTTCGGCTTGCACCCCCAGCTCAAGCAAATCCAGCAGCTCTACAACCAAGGCAACGCGGCCATCGTCGCCAACATCGGGCCGCTGATCCAGCCGACCAGCAAGGCCGACCTGATCGACTCCACTTACCCAGTCCCCGCCAAGCTGTACTCGCACAACGACCAGACGGCAACGTGGCAGTCGTTTGGGCTGGAAGGGGCGACCGTTGGCGGATGGGGCGGCCGGCTGATGGACAGCCTGGTCTCACGCAACGCCAACCCGACCTTCTCGTGCGTGGGCGTCAATGCGCAGGCCGTTTGGCTCAGTGGCGCACAAACGTCGCCCTACTTGCTGGGCACAGGCGGCTTCCATGTCATGGGTGGCAGTGACGGGAACATCATGGGCAGCAGCGCCTTGTTCAAGGCCGTTCGCACCGTCGCGTCGCAATCCACGCGAGGAGACACCCTGGCACAAGACTACATGCGCACCGTCAACCGTGCGCTCGACAGCGAAGCGGCCTTGACCAGCGGCCTGCCAAACGCCGCTCAAGCACCTTGGGGCACCCCTGGCACCACCGCTGGCACCGACCCCCTGCTGCAATACACCGACCCCAACGACGGCCTGCGCTACCTCAACCCCTTGGCGCAACAGTTGCAAGTGGTGGCCCGCATGATCGCCGCCCGCAACCAAGGCACGATCGGGGCTCGCCGGCAGGTGTTCATGGTCAACCTCGGTGGCTTTGACACCCACAGCGATCTGCTCAAGCAGCACGGCAGCTTGATGGCCAAGCTGGACCATGCCGTGGCTTACTTCATGCAGTGTCTGAGTCAGATGCCCGGCGGCGACGTTCGCTCGCAAGTGACCAGCTTCACAGCCTCAGAGTTCGGGCGCGGCCTGGCCAACAACGGCGACGGTGCCGACCACGGCTGGGGTGGTCACCACTTTGTGATTGGCGGCTCGGTCAAGGGCGGCGACATTTACGGCATGTTCCCCAAGTTCATGGCCTTTGACGGTGACGGTGGCTTTTTCAGCGACCAGCTGCTGCAGCGCGGCGTTTTGCTGCCCACCTTGTCGGTGGACCACCTGGTCTACACCTTGGGCAAATGGATGGGGGTGCCTGAAGTCGACCTCGTGGGCCGCACGCCGGGCACGGGCATTGCGCCCAACATCACGAACTTTGACCAAACGGAGTGGGATCTGGGCTGTATGGCCTGATTCAAGGGGGGTGAGAGCCAAGTGGGTCTGTCACAATCAAGTTTCAACTTCCCCCTCGCTTCGACACCATGAAAGTATCAGTTGTTGGAACCGGCTATGTCGGTCTGGTCACGGGCGCATGCCTGGCTGAAATGGGCAACGACGTGTTGTGCCTGGACGTGGATCCCAACAAGATCCGCATCCTCGAAGAAGGCGGCATCCCCATCCACGAACCCGGTCTGGACCTGGTCGTGGCACGCAACGTCAAGGCGGGCCGCCTGTCCTTCACCACCGATGTGGCGCGTGCGGTGTCGCACGGCACCATCCAGTTCATTGCCGTGGGCACCCCGCCCGACGAAGACGGCTCTGCCGACCTTCAGTACGTGTTGGCCGCCGCACGCAACATTGGACGCTTGATGACCGACTACAAGGTCATCGTTGACAAATCGACCGTGCCCGTGGGCACCGCCGACAAGGTGCGTGCCGCCGTGGCCGACGAACTCGCCAAACGCGGCTCGGACGCCAAGTACGCGGTGGTGTCCAACCCCGAATTCTTGAAAGAAGGCGCAGCCGTTGACGACTTCATGCGCCCCGACCGCATCGTGGTGGGTGCCGACGACGAACAAGCTATTTTGCTCATGCGTGCCCTGTACGCGCCCTTCCAGCGCAACCATGAACGCCTGGTGGTGATGGACGTGCGCAGCGCCGAGCTGACCAAGTACGCCGCCAACGCCATGCTGGCCACCCGCATCAGCTTCATGAACGAGCTGGCCTTGCTGGCTGAAAAAATGGGCGCAGACATCGAGCAAGTGCGCTTGGGCATTGGTTCTGACCCCCGCATTGGCACGCACTTTTTGTACGCCGGTTGCGGCTACGGTGGCAGCTGCTTCCCCAAAGACGTCAAGGCCCTGATCAAGACGGCCGCTGGCGAAGACCAAGAACTGCTGGTGCTCAAGGCCGTGGAAGCGGCCAACGACCGCCAAAAGACCGTGCTGGTCAGCAAGGTAGCCAAACACTTTGGCAACGACCTGAGCGGCAAACACTTTGCGCTGTGGGGCTTGGCCTTCAAGCCCAACACCGACGACATGCGCGAGGCCACCAGCCGTGTGGTGCTGGCCGAGTTGTTCGAGCGCGGCGCCACCGTGACGGCCTACGATCCCGTGGCCATGGACGAGGCCAAGCGCATTTTTGGCGACCACCCCCAGCTGCGTTACGCCGACACGCCAAACGCCGCCCTGCCGGGTGCCGATGCCTTGCTGATCGTGACCGAGTGGAAAGAGTTCCGCAGCCCTGACTTTGACAAGATCAAAGCCAGCTTGAACAGCCCCATCGTGATCGACGGTCGCAACCTGTACGAGCCTTCACTGGTCAAGCAAGCCGGCCTGACCTACGACAGCATCGGCCGCCCTCGCGGTTGATGTGGGCCTGGCGGGCAGTGCGATGACGAATCGGCTGCCCCCACCCTCGCGCGCCTCACAGCGAACCTGTCCACCGTGACGCTGGGCGATTTGGCGCACCAAGCTCAGCCCTAAGCCCACACCGCCAGCATGCTCTGCGTGCCCTGGCAGTCGGTAAAACGGCTCAAAAATGCGCTCGCGCTGGTCTGGCGGCACGCCCGGTCCGCGGTCACTGATGTTGATCTGCAACTCGTCAGTCTGCTTTTGCAAACGCAAGACGATGTCAGGGCCACCATAGCGTTTGGCGTTTTCGAGCAAGTTGCGCACGGCGCGGCGCAGCAAGCGCTCGTCGCCCACATAGGGTTGCGAAGGCCAGTCATCGGCCGTTTCAATCTGGGCGCCCACACGGCTGGCCTCTTCAATGGCCAGGCCCAGCAGGTCAACGCCCTGCCGCTCGATGTGCGAGCGGGCATCCAGCCGGCTGGCCAGCAAAACCTCTTCGACCAGAGCGTCAAGCTCACGGATGTCTTGGTGGATCTCGTCTTTGAGTTGCGCGGCACGCTCGGGCGGCATGTCGGCCATGATCGACACGGCCATCTTCAAACGCGCCAACGGCGATCGCAGTTCGTGGCTGGCATTGGCCAGCAAGCTGCGGTTGGAAGTGATCAGGTCTTCGATGCGCTGCGCCGCCTCGTTGAAGCTGCTGGCCAGGTCGGCGACCTCGTCTTTGCCTTCGACCGCCACACGGTACTGCAATTGCCCCGACCCAAAAGCCTCAACGCCGGTTCGCAGGGCCTGCAAGCGCCGGGTCAGTCGGTGTGCCACCGGCCACGCCCCTACGGCCACAGCCACAAACAGCAGCACCAAGGACAGCGCCAAAGCGGGCACCCCTTCGGCCAACCAAGGCGGCACCAACCAAGCCAGGGGCTCTAACCAGGGCCGTGATCTTGGCGGCGGGGGCCCCACAGAACCAGGCCCCATACCGCGTGCCAGCCGAGGGCGCAGCAAGAACAAGACGCGGCCATCGGACAACTCGGTTCGCTGCACGCGTTCACGCGCGTCCGGGAAGCGCTGCAGCATCTCCTCCATCATGGCCGACGTGGCGATGGGCTCGCCTTGCCGGTTGGCCAAGGCCATGGGCATGCGCAGGCGCTCGGCCCAGTCTAGAAAGACACGGGCTTGCTCTTCGGTGGGCTGGTGCACATCGGGCAGGCTGTTTTCAATCAACTCGCCCCAGGCTGCCGCGCGCTCGTTCCATGCCGTCTGCGACTGCATCTGGTGGCGCTCGTGCTCGAGGTTGTGCTGGGCCAACCAGCCCGTCACCAAAGCGAACACGAGCAGCACCGTCACCACGGTGAGGTAGATGCGCAGCGCCAGCGTCTTCATGCGGATTCGGCGTCGGCGTCTTGCTTCTTGGCGAACACGTAACCCACGCCGCGCACGGTGAGGATGCGGCGCGGCTCTTTCGGGTCGTCTTCGATGGCGGCGCGGATGCGCGAGATGTGCACGTCAATGGAACGGTCGAAGGCCTCCAGCGGGTGCCCCTTCAGCGAGTCCATGATCTGGTCGCGGCTGAGAACACGGCCGGGGTGCTGAGCCAGCACCGTCAACAGGTCGAACTGGTAGGAGGTCAGATCGCAGGGCTGACCTGCCAGACGCACTTGGCGCAACCCAGCGTCGATCTCGAGACGGCCAAAGCGCAGCACGTCGTCGTCTTCGGTCACAGGGCCGGTGCGGCGCAAGAGCGCTCGCAGGCGGGCCAGCAACTCGCGTGGCTCAAACGGCTTGGGCAGGTAGTCGTCAGCGCCAATTTCGAGCCCCACGATGCGGTCGGTCGGCTCGCCTCTGGCACTGAGCATCAACAGCGGCAAGCTGCGGTTTTTGGGGGATGCGCGCAGCTCCTTGCACAGGTCCAAGCCATCGCCGTCGGGCAGCATCAGGTCCAGGACCAGCGCGTCGCAGGCCTGGCGGGCCAGGAACTCGCGCCCTGCGGCCAGGGTGGGTGCATTGGAGACCTGGTAGCCGTGGCTGCGCAGGTAGTCGCCCACCATGGCGCTCAGGCGCAGGTCGTCATCGATCAGGAGGATGTGCTCGCTCATGTCGGGCATTGTCGCGCGCTCCATGGTCATTTCTCCGTGCCGTGATCATGAGCCGGTGCTGGCGCCGATGCGCCCTCGCCACGGCCCATGCCCATGTGCGCCTTCATGCGCTCCTTCATTCGGGCCATCATGCCTTCGTGCTGCTGCTTCATGCGCTCGACCACGGTGACCCGCTGCGCCGGGGTTAGCACGTTGCCCACATCGAGCATGGCTTGCGTCATGCGCTTGCTGACCTGGTCGTGCTGCGCCAGCATCTGTTGGCGCAGTTTTTCAGCCGCGGCCGCGTCCAGCTTGGGTTGTGTCCACAAGCTCAAGGCCTGATCGCGCAAACCACGGCCTTGTTCATGCAGCGTTTGGAGGTCGGCTCGGGCCTTTTCGCTGATCTGGCGGATCTGGGTTCGCTGGGCGTCGGTGGCCTTGGCGTCGTCCAGCAGGCGCTCAAGATGACGGCCAGAGAACATGTCCATCTCGCCATGACCACCGTGCTCACCGCCGGGGCCGTGCTCGCCATGCATGCCCATGGGCGGCATGCCATCGCCCGGGCGGCCCTGGCCAGCAGGGGCATCAGCCGCCCAAGCACTCAGGCTGAGCACCAAAGCAGCGGTGGCAGAGGTCACCAGGCCAGCGACGGCCCAGGTGGTACGACGTGAAACAGTGCGGGGGGTGCGAAGCGTGGTCATCGGATGTCCTTGGTTTTCGCCTTGGCTTTTGCCTTGGTCCTTGGGATGTGTTCATGCTCAGGCTCGGGGGTAAACCGGCTGTGGACTGGGGGTAAAGATCTGTGAATGGACGGGCGGCGTGTGCCGTACAGTTCATGGTGTTGACAGCAGACCGCGTCGCCCCCACATGACAGACCACTACGCATCCCTTGGGCTGAGCAGCTCAGCCTCGCTGACAGACATCAAAAAGGCCTTTCGCCAACGGGCGTCTCAGTACCACCCAGACCGTAACAGCGACCCACAAGCGCCTGCGCGGTTCCGGGCGGTGCAAGAGGCCTACGACGTGCTCTCAGACCCCGACAAACGCCAGGCTTACGACGACAACCGCCGCCGCAACCTGCTTGACAGCCCGATCGACACCGCGCGTGAGATCTGGCAAACCTATTTCAGCCCTTTGGTTTGACCCCCGTGAGCATTTCCAGTTTTTTCATTGACCTGCACTCTGCCTACCAAGCCGAGCTTGACGACCTGACTTTTGACTCCGAAGGCAAAGGCGTGCTGCGCCAGCGCCTGATGGCCAAGCGCAAAGAGCTGGGCTTTTTGATCCAGATGATGGAGATCAGCCCCGAGATGGTCGCCGTGGTCTTTCACCAGGGCTTCACCGTCAAGCAGCCGGCGCTGATTCAGCAACTGCTGAGCTGTGACGCCGACGAGCTGTTGCCGTGGGACGTGGTGCAAGACGCCGTCGAGCTGGCGCCCTGGGCCCAAGAGCTGGCCAACACCGTGCTGGCCGAGCCTGCGGGCCCCTGGTTCATGAGCCTGTGCGTGGCCCTGGAGTACATGTTCCACAAAGTGGGTGCCGCCCAACTGGCCCGCGAGGCCGAAGGCGACGACGAAGACAGTGAACGTGATGACGACGACCACGGCGCAGACAGCGACGACGAACGCAACCCGCTGGACGCCGACGACATTGAAGATGCGCGCGCCCGTGAAGAAGCCGGTGCCGACTGGATGGTCGGGCAAGGCTTTGACCGCAAAGACTGACCCCTGAGATCCCCCATGAGCCAACACCTTGCCCTGATCGCCAAAACGCAAAGCCTGATTGCTGCGGGCGACATCGTCGGCGCCGAAGCAACCCTGGTCGACCTGGCCGACAAAGAAGGCGACGGCGCGCTGATGGTCGTGCTGGAGCAGCTGCCGCCCAAAGACATCCTGGCCGTGATCCGCGAGTACGACACGTCCAAAGAATCGATCATCAACATGATGATCACGCCCGAGCAGTTCGCCAAGGCCGTGGTGATCGAGAAACGCTACAAAGACCTCAGCCGCACGCACCTGCGCGGCATGGTGAACTCGGTGATCTTCCACCCCGAGAACGACCCCATCGCGTTCCTGAACAAGCTGGGCGACACCGAAGGCGGCAGCGAAGCGCTGGCCGATTACTTCTCGGAAAAGTGGAGCCGCATCGAGGCCTTCGCGCGCACCGGCCGCTTTGACGCCGTCGACGACGATGGCCAAATGTTGACCGAGACCGAGCTGATGGCCTCGGCCTACGCCCGCCCGGTGATGGACCAAGACGAGGTCTCTGACCAAGACTGGATGGAGCTGGCCTGGCTGCTGCGTTACCAGTGCCCCGACCTGTTCACCGAGATGCTGCTGGTGCTGCGCGCCAAGGTGCGTGCCTTTGAAAACGGCGAAGAAGAATATGACGAGGACGACGAAGGCGACGGCAAGGTCGACCTGGCCGACACCGACCGTGGCCGCGTGACCACCGTGGTGCTCGACTCGGACGAAGAGTCGGCGATTTGAGCCTGCACCTGTACCTGCCCTGACGACCCCTATCACACCGATGAGCGAGCACACCCTGCCCGACCCCCAAACGCCCGCAGACACCGCCGTCTCGCTCTTTGACGCCCGGCCCTTTTTTGAAAAGGCGCTGCAGCACGGCGTGCGGCACGGCATCATCGACCAGGCCAAACTGGAAGCCATCTGCCGCGACGCCCCCAAAGGCATGGTGCAGATCGCAGCCTACTTTGGCAGCGAGTTTTTGCGCCCCGAGCTGGAACGCGCCCGCGACCGCATCGTCAACCTGGTCAGCCTGTACCTGGAAGACTCGTGTGGTGGCGACCTGGATCTGGCCGCGCAATCGCTGCGCGACCACAGCTTCTTGTCGCGCTCCAAAGGTGGCTCGGACATGCTCAAGCGCCTGATCGCCATGCCGCAGACCAGCCACTTCGGCATGAACGAGCGCACGGGCTTCACCGACGATCACATCCCGCAGTTGGGCAAGTGGACCTTGCGCAGCATCACCGATTACCGTGCCGAGCTGGCCCGCCGCACCCAAGCCGCGCACCTGATGGAAGCGGCCTTGTGGCTGGCCGAAGACCTGGGCTTTGACGCCGACGAGCTGGCCGAGGCCGGCACCGACGCCGAGGCCGTGATCCGCACCGCGCTGTTGATGCTGGCCCATGGCCAAACCGAGATGCCCGACTGGCGCAGCTTTGGCAACGTGGTCTTGAACCTGCGCAAAAAAGCAGGGCTCGATGCCAGCAAAGTGCGCATCGGCATGCCCGACGACCTGCCCGCGCACCTGCACGGTGTGGTCGAAGAAGTGCGGCAATCGCTGCTGGCCGATGTGCCCGCCATGCTCGATGTCAGCGTGCAGATCCGCAAGCTCTTCCATCAAACGCCGGCCTTCATGGGCCGCTACTTCTGGATCGAGAGCGGCTTGGCCGAAGTCGATCACCACGATCGCACGGCCTCCGCCACCTGGAAGAAGGTCACCGGTGGGCACAGCGACGAAGGCGCTTTGCTGACGCTGTTTTTGTGCGTGGCCACGGGTGCCAAATCACCCAAAACATGGCTCACCGAAACGCAAGCCAAGACCTTGGTGCGCAAGGTGCGCAAAGCGGGCAAAACCGGCATCGACGTGGATGCGGCCCTGCACTACATCGAGGCCCACGCGCCTGCGGCCTACCAAGCCGATTACGCGCAACTGTGGCGCAGCTTCGTGGACGAAGCCCGCGCCACCTTGCAAAGCGATTCGGACTACGAACTCAATGACGCGCTGGCCTTGCTGCGCCGCGAGTGCCATGTGAGCTGAGGCGGGGCAAAGCGCATGGCCCGCCCCGCCCCGCTCAGCCCGGCGCCCAGCCCCGGAAACCCGGCTCAAGCGCGGGCCGTGGGCACCGTGCGCTGCAAGAAGGCGATCTCATCGGCCACGACCTTTTCAAACGCTGCACCCACGTAAATGTCGAAGTGCCCTTCGGCATAGCGCTTGACCGTGCCTTGGGGCGCCTTGCTCACATGCGTCAAGGTGCGCCCCGATGGGGCCACGGTGTCCTTGTCACACACCACGAAAAAGGCTGGGCACTTCAGCGAAGCCGCGCGGCGCCCGGGGTAGTAGGTGGTGATCTGCAAACCAAAGCGGGCGGCCACTTCATTGGGCACGGCCTTGCCGGGCGGCTTGAGTGCCAGATAGCCGGGCTCGGCATCGTGCGCGCTCATCAACGCGGCCGAACCGGGTTTGCCGCACAAGGGCACCATCACCGGCGCCTTGCCGACCCACGAGCCCAGCACATCGGCCAGCGCCAGCGCCGACACCTTGGCGCCGCTGACCGGACCCAGGGCCAGCGTGGAGGCCAAGCCATCGGTGAACGGGCACTGCGAGACCACGGCCGAGACCTTGCCATCGGCTGCACCCACCGCGATCACATGCCCACCGCTGAACGACGAGCCCCACAAGATGGTTTGCGCGCCATCCACCTCAGGACGGCTGCGCGCGCAGGCCAAAGCGGCATGCCAGTCTTGCAGCTGCTTGTTGACGTCCAGGATCTGGCGAGGCTGACCTTCGCTGTCGCCAAAGTGGCGGTAGTCGAAGACCAAGCAGGCGTAACCGGCCTGGCAAAAGCGCTCGGCAAAGGCGTCCAAGCGCATCGTGCGAACCGCGCCCAAGCCGTGGGCCATCACGATCACGGGCGCCTTGGCGCCGGACACTGGCGCTTCGGGCACGTACAGCCAGGCGCTGCACTGCAGTCCGCCCGAGGGGAATTGGATGTCGAGTCGCTTCATGTGAGGGGTCCGGTTCAGTGATTGGAGCTGATGCCAATATTGTGGGGTGTGAAAACGCGCCAAGCAGCCAGGGGGCGATGACGCTGCAAGTGCAAGTGGCCGAGATGAGCGCCTTGTTGAAGTCCGCACTGAGCTTCACCCGCGCCCGTTTGATCCTCCAAAAAGACTCGGCCATTTGAGCGATGCATGTGGCGCTCCGCGCGCCGCACGGAAGGTGTAGGCTTTGTAAAGTGACGGCGATAATCTGAAGGTCCCCGCTACCATGAACCTTCACCCATGAGCTGTACCTGGATGACCCGCACCGTGACCGGTGCACTCGTGGCTTTGGCTTGCAGCTCAGTGGCGCAAGCCAGAGAGTCTGGTCGTGTGGCCACCGAAGACGACTACTTTGGCAACGTGCCCGTGGTCTTGACGGCCAGTCGCCTGGACCAACCCCTCAACGAAGCACCCGGCGCCATCACCGTGATTGACCGCAGCACGATCCGCTTGTCGGGTGCACGCACGGTGGCCGAGGTCTTGAGGCTGGTGCCGGGCTACCTGTCAGGTGGGCGCAATGGCGCCAACCCCGGTGGGGCTTATCACATCCCCCTGGACGACTACGGCACGCGCAACCTGGTCTTGATCGATGGCCGATCGGTGTACTCGTCGGTGTACCTGGGCGACACCTCACGCGGCATGCTCGACGTGATGCTGGAAGACATCGAACGCATCGAGGTCTTGCGCGGCGCCAACTCAGCAGCCTATGGCGCCAATGCCATGTTTGGCGTGATCAACATCATCACGCGCCACAGCGCCGACACCACAGGCGCCGAGGTTTCAGTCACCACCGGCAACACCGGTGTGCGCGACAAGCGCGTGCGCATCGGTGGCGGAGATGACAAGGCCAGCTACCGCATCTCAGGCGGCGAGCAGCGCGACACGGGCTACCTCAATGCCTACGACGACAAGCGCCTGAGCCAGCTGCATGGCCGGGCAGACTTCAAACCCAACTTCACCGACGACCTGATGGTGGCGGCCGGCTTGACCTACCTGTCGGCAGGCGAAGGTTTCCCGACTGCAAACGGCAACCCCCTGCACACCATCGACACGCGAGACAGCTACGCCAACGTGGTCTGGCGCCGGCAGTTGAGCAGCACCGATGAGCTTCAGGTGTCAGCCAACTACATGGAAGACTGGAAGCGCGACCTGGCGGGGTACATCGCCGAGCCAGCAGCATTGATGGACTACGGCGGCCTTGGGCAAAGGGGCAACTTGGAGCTGCAGCGCAAAATGGGTTTGACGCCGCAGCTGCGCGCTGTGTTGGGTGTGGGCTACAAATACGAGCGAGCCCAATCTGAAGGGTTGTACGCCCGCCCCGACTGGATCTCGTACCACGAAGAGCGCTTGTTTGGCACGCTGGAGTGGCGCGCCTCGCCCCAATGGCTCTTCAACGCAGGGTTGTTCGTCGGGCAGCAAAGCATGACGGGCACCTATACCGCTCCACGGCTGATGGTGAACTGGCTGGTGTCGCCTGAGCACACCTTTCGGGCCGGCGTGACCGACTCGGTGCGCCCCCCCACCTTGTTTGAACTGCAGGCCAACGTTCGGCAGTACCTCAATGGCGCGGTGTACAACCAAGACGCTTTGGCCACTGGCAAAGCCCAGCCTGAAAAGGTGCACAGCAAAGAGATCGGCTACCTGGGACGTTTCTCTGAGATGAGACTGACGCTGGACGTACGCGCTTACCAAGAGCACCTGGCCACCGCCATCTGGGGGCGCGATTTCGACGACAACGGATTCGACGACTACAAGAACGTGCCGGGTGTGGACATCAAAGGCATCGAATACCAGATGCGCTGGAAGCCCTTTGACACCACCGAGTTCTGGCTCAACCAAAACTACGCCCACTACGCGTGGCGCTACCCGATCTTCGCCAACCGGCTCGAGCGCAAACCACCCGACCACGCCACCACGATTGCGTGGTTCCAGCAGTTGCCTGACCAATGGCGCCTGAGCGTGAGCTACCAGATGCTCGGCAACATGACCTGGCGCGACAAGAACAACCTGATGCCTGCAGCGCACCGCACCGACGTTCGGCTCGCACGTGCCCTGCGGATTGGGGATACCAAAGCCGAGATCGCCTTTGTGATGCAGTCGGCCGAAGGCGATCAGCCGTTTTTCCTACCGTCCAAGGGATTCGAATCACCCCGCCGCAGCTTCGTCAACGTGACCGTGGAGTTCTGAACTGCTCGCACAGCGCCGCTCATTGACCCTCGCCCTGGCCTTGGCTGGCCTGGGTGGGCGTGCGCTTGCGCTCGCGGGCAACGAGCCGGTGTGGGTCTTGTTGTCTGACA
>JAVLFO010000703.1:0-5730 GCA_046052805.1 Aquabacterium sp.
TGCATGCTGGGCGGTGCGCAACGCGATGTCGAGGGCTTGGCCCACGGTGCCACCTTCGCGGACCGAGACCAAGTCCAACATCGACAAGGCGATGTTTGGGAGTGCTTTCATGCGGTCATTGTGGGCGCATGGGCAAGACCCTGCACTCAGCGTGCCGCATGGGTGGTGGCGTTGCCCTGCAGCAGGCGGGCCACTTCTTGGGCGAACGCGGGGCCTTGGCGCAGGCTTTGGTACTGGGCCACTGCCTCCTCATACGCGGCCACGTTCAGGCCATAGCGAGCATCGTCTGCATAGCGGTCTGCGCCAGCACGGCGCCACAGGTTGAGGTCGGCCACGGCTTCGGCGTGGCTCAGGCTCGAGGCACTGGCAGTGGGTACGTCGACGATGCCGTTGCCTGCGGCATGGGCCAAGCCAACGCTCAGCACGCAGGCCAGTGCGATCAGGCCTTGCTTGGCGGTGGCGGCGAGTGGGCTGCGGTTTGCTTGTGTGCTCATGGTGGGCTCCTTCAATGGGGCTGCAGGGCAGCGGGTGGTGCTGATCCGCGTTTTTCAGATCGGCATGGACTCATTTTGTGGAGGACAATGAAATCAAGCAAATCGATTGAAATGATCTGATGTATGAATGAAATCGATATCAGTTACGCCGACTTCCGCCGCATTGACCTGAACCTCCTGGTGGCCTTTGATGCGTTGCTTCAAGAGCGCCATGTGGGGCATGCCGCCGAGCGGCTGTTCATAGGGCAGCCGGCCATGAGTCACGCCCTGGCCCGGCTTCGCGAGCTTTTTGACGATGAGCTGTTTGTGCGCACCGGCAAGCGCATGGAGCCCACAGCGAGGGCCTTGGCTTTGGGGCAGCGGGTGCGTGCCTGGCTGGGGCAGGGAGCCGATTTCCTGATGCGCGAGGCGGCGTTTGATCCGGCCACGGCGCTGGGCGAGATCCGCATGTCCTTCCCTGATGTGCTTGAGACCCGATTGTTGCCGCCCTTGGTGGCGATGCTGCGTGCACAGGCCCCGGGCGTGAGTCTGCGAACCCAACTGCGTGACGTGACCCAGGTGCTGGGCGCCTTGGACGATGACGACGTCGACATTGCCATCGTGGCGGCCGAGTTGCCGCTGCAAAGCTGGCACCATGCCAAGCGCTTGATGAGTCAGGGCTTTAACTGCATCTACTCACCCGCGCAATTGAAGTTGCCAAAGCAATTGACGTTGAACAGGCTGGCGACCTTGGACCATGTGGGCAGCAGCCACCGGGGCGAGTCGGGCAGTGTGGTCGACCAGCTTTTTGAGCAGCACGGGCTCAAGCGGCGTGTGGTGGCCTCGGTGGCCAGCTTCAACACCATGCTGGCTGCGGTGCGGCAAGCGCCCGTGGTGACCATTCAGCCATGCGGGCAGGGGGATTTCTATAACTTGGAGGGGCTCGTTGTCGAGCCCCTGAAAACCTCACCGCCGTTGGTGCTGGGCATCCACATGCTGTGGCATGCCAGACACCAGCGTCAGCCCTTGCACGAGCATGTGCGTGGGCTGATTGAGCGCATTGCGGAACAGCAGGGGGCAGCGACGAAACGCCCGCTCACGCACGCCCAGTAAAAGGCGCCAAGCCCTGGGTTCAATGCGGACGTGTCCGCCAAATCACTTCTTCTTGCTGCGGTCAGGCACCACGGTCACGCGCGTGGGCATGACGGCTTCGCTCGAGATCGGCTTGCTGGGTGAGGTGTCTTTCTTGGGTTTCTTGGCTTCTTTGGTTGAACGCTGTTCTTTGCCCATGGTGTCTCCTTTGGCGGTCAGTCATTTGCATGGGCCACATCGCCGCACACGTGCTTGAGCGTACCCCGGTTTGAGCAGGCTTCAGCGCACTTTCGCGTCATCTCGGCGCTGCGCTTTGTAAATGCCTTGCTGGCCCGAACACAGGTAGCTCATGGTGCATGCCATGGCAGCCAGCACCGCGATGGGTGCGCCAAACACCTCAACGGCCAGCAGGGTGCAGGCCAGTGGCGTGTTGGCGGCACCGGCAAAAACCGCCACAAAGCCCAGTGCTGCCAAGGTGCCCACAGGCATGTGAAGCACAGGTGCCAAGGCGTTGCCCAAGCTCGCGCCGATGAAGAACAAGGGCGTCACCTCGCCCCCTTTGAAGCCGGTGCCCAACGAGGCCACGGTGCTGAGCATCTTTGCCGCAAAGTCCCACACGGGTACCGGGCCGGTGAAGGCCTCTGCCATCGCAGGCAGCCCCAGCCCGATGTACCGCCACCCGTCCAGCGCCCACACCGTCAGCGCGATGACCGCGCCACCGACCACAGGGCGCCAAGGGCTCAGTGGCACCCAGCGAGCCATCCGGGCCGACAAGGCATGGCTGCTGGCTGCAAACAGCATCGCCACCAGTCCAAATGCCGCGCCCGCGGCCAAGGTGGCCGTCAGGCTGTGAATCGACAAGGCGGGGAGGACGCCCGCTGCATACACAGCATGGTGCACACCCCACAGCCGTGTCACCTGGTCGGCCATGACCGCAGCCAGCAAGCAGGGCAGCAAGGCATCGTGCCGAAACCGGCCGATCGCCAGCACCTCCAGCCCGAACACGGTGCCCGCCAATGGCGTGCCAAACACCGATGCAAAGCCGGCGCTGATGCCCGCCATCAGCAGCAGCCGGCGGTCTGGCGGCGGCAGCTTGAACAGGCGCGTGAGCTGGTCAGACAATGCGCCGCCCATTTGCACGGCGGTGCCTTCACGCCCCACCGAGGCGCCAAACAAGTGCGACATGACCGTGCTGAACAGGATCAGCGGCGCCATGCGCAAGGGCACCACCGCTTTGGGGTCGTGCACTTCGTCGATCAAAAGGTTGTTGCCGGCTTCGACGGAGCGGCCCACTTTCCAATAGGCCCAGGCGCACAGCCCCCCCGCCGCAGGCAGCAGAGCGATCAACCCCGGGTGGGCCTCGCGGGTGCGTGTGGCCCAGTCCAGCGTGAGCAAAAACAGCGCCGATGCGCTGCCGGCCAAGAGGGCCACCAAGCTGGCCAGGGCAAACCACTTCAAGGTGTGGATCAAGACACTTGGCAAACCGCGCGCGTCAGTGGACATGGATCGAGGGGGCGAGGGTGGCGTGAGGTGGCCACGCTGACTTGCGTGGTCGGCCCGCTGGCAAGTATCGCAGGCTGCGGGCTGTGTTTCAGCGTCGGCTGGTTGGCTCAGGCGCCGGTGTGCGAGCCACCACCCAAACCGACACGCTGCGGGCGCCAGCGGCCAGCAGGGTCGCACTGAGTTCGTTGAGCGTGGCGCCGGTGGTCATCACATCGTCCACCACGGCCAGGTCGCGTCCGGCCATCTGCTGGGCGCTGGCCTCGCTGACGTCGAACGCGCCATGGATCTGGGCCCGGCGCTGCTCGGCGTCGAGCTGCATCAGACGCGGCGTGTGCCAATGTCGACCGACCAAGTCATGTCGCGCCGTCAAGCCCAGCGATTGCGCAACCGCTTTGGCCAAGAGCCACGACTGGTTGTAGCCGCGCTCGGCCATGCGTTGGCGCGACAAGGGCACCGGCAGCACCCAATCGGCACGGCCGCCCCGCGCCTTGACGGCCTGGGCCAGCAGCTCACCCAGCGGCGCTGCCAGGGCGGTACCTTCGCGGAACTTCAGCCGTGCCAGCACGCTCGACCAGGGCTGCGCGTAGTCGAGCGCCGTGATCGCGCGGTCGAATTCGGGCGATTGGTCATCGCACAGCTGGCATGTGGATGCACTGTGAGCGTCCAGCTCGATGGCGCAACGCAGGCAGCGCGCCACGCGGCGCTGGGTGCTGCAGAGGCAGTCATCGCACAGCGAGCGCTGCTGCCAGCTGCCGCACATCAGGCAATGGCAGCGCAAAGCGGGCAGGGCTTTGTGGAGCGAAAGCCGGCTCAGCATTGACCAGGGTCGCATCAAGGTTGGCATCGCCTCAATATACTGACCGTCCCTGCGGCAGTGAATCGCTCGCAATGGGGTCAACCTGTCTGCCATGTCTCAAGATCTCGCGCCCGTCCCGCCCGTCTCACCCGCCTGCGCCCCAGATGACCGTGCGCTGGCGCGCCAGCAACGCAGACTGGCCCAGTTGCCCGAAGCGCCGTGGCTGCACCAAGAGGCGGCCCGTCGCTTGGCCGACAAGCTCGCCCCCATCCGCTTGACACCGAAACGCTGGCTCGACTGGTCTGCCTTTTTGGGCGGCGGCGCTGCGGCTGTCCAGGCGCACTACCCGGATGCCCAGCGCTGGGTGCTGGAGCCCACGCCCGCCTTGCGGCTGCGCAGCGAGCAAGCCTTTGCCTTGGCTCACAAGCCCAGTTGGCGCAGCCTGTGGCGCGCTGAAGCAGCGCCCGTGTTTGCGCCCGAGCATGCCGACCTGCCCTGGATGCCCGAGGGTGTCGACATGCTGTGGGCCAACATGACCCTGCATGCCAGTGTCCAGCTCAAGACCTTGATGACTCAGTGGCATCGGCACCTGGCATTTGGTGGCTTTTTGATGTGCTCTGGCTTGGGGCCAGACACTGCCCGCGAGCTGCGCCAGGTCTACCAGCGCAATGGCTGGCGCCTGCCCACCATCGATTTCATCGACATGCACGACTTGGGCGATGAGTTGGTCCAGGCCGGCTTTGCCGATCCGGTCATGGACATGGAAACCATCACCTTGACCTGGGCGACGCCCGAAGCCATGCTGCAAGAGCTGCGCACCTGGGGCGGCAACGTGGCCCATGGCCGCCATCAGGGGCTGCGCACCCCGCGTTGGCGCGACCATTTACACGCTCAGTTGGCAGAACATTTGACGCGTCCCGATGGGCGCCTTGGCCTCACCGTTGAGCTGGTGTATGGGCACGCCATCAAACCCGAGCCTCGCATCAAGTTGGAGGCGGAGTCCCGCGTGTCCTTGGCCGACATGAGGCGCATGGTTGGCAAAGTGGGCAAACCATGAGTCGATCCGGGCAATGTGCCCGTCCAAAAGTTGTTTATTGCCTCAACTGCGGGTTATTCATAGCACGACAGGCCTGATTGCGCCTTGAGGTGGCGCAAGTGGCTGACTAGAATCAAAGTGACCTGTGGGGTTGCGCTGCAACACGGCTTACCCCCTGGTCCTCCTTTCCCTGTCCGGAGCGACCCTCTGGATGTGGCCCGTGTGCTTTGGGAGTCCTGGGGCAATGACTGCCGCTTTGTCACCGTTTGGTTTGACGGCTCCGCGCGATTTGCGGATGGGTGTTTGGCACCCCCTGAAACACCGTTTGGCGGGTGCCACGGGTGCCGCGTCTGCTCACCTCGAGGGTTGGTCTGCTGAGTGGGTTTTGCCACGTGCGGCACGCACTCGCTATGCCAGGTGGGCTGTGGGCCTCGCCGTGTTGTTTTCGGTCGCAGCGCTCTGGACTGTTTACACTCGCGGCGGCGCGATCGAAGACTGGCCCTTTGCCGTGGCTTTGACCACGGCAGCGCTCGGCTGGTGGGTCCATGATCGTCGGCACATGGACGACAGCGACCGCATCGCCATCCGAAAGGACCACATGTGCGTCGAACAACGCAGGGCCGGTCACTGGGTCCGCACCGATTTCAACCCGCGCTGGGTGCGCGTCGAGCCTGAAGGGCAAGACGGCTCTTTGGTGCGCATGCATGCCCTGGGGCGCAGTGTCTTGGTGGGTGAGTTCCTTGCAAAGCAGGGCCGCAAGCAACTGGCAGTCGAACTCAGGTCGGTGCTCAAGCACCTAGGCGAATGAAGGCAGGGGCGCGCCCAATGTG
>JAVLFO010000704.1:0-7075 GCA_046052805.1 Aquabacterium sp.
AGACGTTGTGCGCCTTCGGAGGCGGCGATACCAAGAGGGAGTTGGCCCTGGCGCGCGGCTCCCAGACGACGGATGCCAGCCAATGGCTCACCTGCCCACGCAATCGGCACGTCGCCAGCCAACGGCCCAAAACACGCACCGGTAGGTACAGCAGCACCATTGGTACGGTGAGCAACAGGCTCCGAACGTCCCAGGCCACCGCTGCGGCCAGACCACCAGCCAGGATGGCCAGCACCGCTAGTGCATCGCACTTGCGCAGCAACAGTGGCGGATCCTCTGACACGAAATTCACCTGCCGCCCCGTCGTCAGGTTGGCCAGCCCGACGACCCAATCGCCCAGCAGCAACACATTGACCCGGTGCCCCCGGCGCACGGGCATCACTCGGCTGTGAACAACGAGCTTGATGTCACGACCATCATCGGCGGCGATCCAGAACTCGCGCCGTTCGCGGGCAGGGTATTGCTCGCACCATCGCATCGGCACATTGATGTACCGCTGCAACTCGGCCAGCTCGCCGGTGATGTACCAAAACTTGCGCATATCGGGTCTCCTTGCATTGACCCGACCACGGTCACACGCAAGCTTGGGGAGTCAACCCCGGTGATCAGCGATGCCGGGCACACATCAGTCGTCGGTTGGCTCGCTGAAGACGCCACCAGCGGCGGAAGTGCCGCCTTGCGGGCGCGGCGGCTTGGGCTGTGCGCCAGTTTCAAAGATGAGCCCTTGTAGCGCCAGCATGCGCAGCCGCTGGACGCGTTTGGGGCCCTTGCGAAAGCGCACCAGGTCTGCATGCAGCAGCGGCGCACTGTTTTGGTCAATCGCCACGTAGATCACCAGCTCGGATTCATCGGCACGGCGCGTCACCGCCGCTGCTCCACCTGGGCCACGGCATCAAGTCCTGCCTCGGCCTCAACCCGCCCCTGTCCCGCAAGCTGGAAGCCGCGCACGTTCGCATAAAGGGGCTCGGCCAACTCCAGCAAGCTGTGCCGGGGGAGCGCTTCCTTGATGTACTTCTTGAATATCTGGGCGCCCCCGCCTGTCAGCACGACGTTGTCAAACCGTTGTGTATCGCCGATTTGACTGAGCATCGCGCCCACGGCTTGGTGAGCCACGGTCATGGCCAAAGGCTTGAACTTCTCGATGGAATAGGGCTTGCCATACAAGGTCAGTGGGCGCGCCTTGCGTAGCGCCAAGTCGATGGCATCCAGATGCAGGTAGATCGCACCGATGTCACGCGATATCTCGCGCGCGATGATGCGCAGCATGTTGTTGATGCCTCGATCAACCGAATGGCTCTTGCGGATCAACAGCCTCATGCCGCGTGTGGACACCCAGTCAAAGGTGCGGGTACCCACGTCAATGATCAGGCTGTCCTGGTGCTGAATTTGATCGAGCACGCCTTGCTGTGCTGCGTAGGTGACCAGTGCTCCTTGCGGCTGCGCCACGGCAAGCGCCCTTTTGACCAGAACCTTGCGGCCCCGCCCAACCGAGTGCTCGCCTTCGGCCAGCTTGACGAGGCTGTCTTTCTTGTCCGCGAAATAGGCCACCGGCAGGCCCACCACGAGCAGGTCGATGACCTCGACGTTCATGTAATACAGCGCGCCGCGCATCAAGGCCAGGTACTCAGGCGTGGTGATGAAATCCTCGCCCTTCAACGTTGACCGCCATGGCTCAAGGGCCAGTTCAATGTCTGGCCCAACCTCGTAGAAGTGAGGGCCCATTGGCACCGCGACGGTGTCGCGCCGACCACCCAACCCTTGCATGGTGGTGTCGCTTGAGCAGAACTCAGCCATCGATAGAAAGCTGCCGCATTCGATGCAGTCGCCGTCAACTCGGCGGATGTACTTGGTGATGCCGTATCCAACATCAATAGCGCGCACGATGCTCATGAAAGCCCCCAAAGAAGAACAGATGCTGATGAGGGTGCGCAAAGGCGGGTCAACCAGCCACTGGCAAAGGGCGCTGAATGGGGTGGATTTCGGCATCAGCCGGATCAATGGCCTCGAACCCAGTCCGGCTCAGCCCCCAATGCGCACGGACCACGCTCATCCACGGCGGGGTCAAGCGCATGGCTGGTCTGATTGGGCTCTGCCTGCAATCGGGCTCATTTCGCTTGGCGAGACCGGTTTCGGAGAGAGAGGTATCGCGAAGCCTTGTCAACCCCAAGGGCGCGCAGACCAGGTCATCGGCGATCAGGGGTAATGGCGGGATAACGGCACTTTTTGCGCTTGCATTGAGGTGCCGCGTAGCGCATGCTTTGATGGCGTCAAGCCGGTAGCTTCCACACCGGGCGCATCGGTCGCCAAAGGAAGCCCTGGAGTCGTGACGCCATGTCACGCTGGACCTTGAGTCCGAAGTGTCCCCACTGGCCATCAGCAAGATGGTGGTCAGCTTGTTTGCGGCACGCATGCCTGCGTGTCAAGGTGGATCCACGTCGGTCTTGAACCGACGATGCTTGCCTTGCGCCCTTGGAGGCCCTGGCAAACGGCGCGCGCTCTCGCGACGCCCGTGATCCCCTTCGCCCCGCCTCACGCATTGCTTCGAGCATCCCCTGTCATGTCGGCCCGACCGACAGCTTGCGGATTGGCGTGAACAGACCCTGCACCGCGTTGGCTTCGGTGCCATCAGACGGTCTGGCGGCGGCGTTCGATGTGGGTGCCTTGATTGGCATCCCGTACGGGTGACGCCCGTGCAACTTTGCTGCGCAGCCTTCCGGCCAGACCGGTTGATCTGCGGTTCGCCCCGAGCGAGCAGCCACGTGTGCCTGACACCGTGTGCACGGCGTTCACTTTTACGACTGGCCTGGCTGCGGCTTTGCTCGCAACCGAATGCTGACCTTGCGTGCGATGGGATGCACGCGCCTCTCTCAACCCCTTCAACCGTTGACTGCACGAAATGGACTGATCATGACCAAGACTCAAACGCCGCCTGTTGAACTGGACAGGCTTCCCCTTCAGCCACAGCGCTGGAAATACGTTCTGGCGCTGATCCTGGAGCGCCACAACTGGCGCCACTCCACGAAAGGCAAAGGCGTGTCGCACGCCACGATGGAGGAGCGCAGGCAGTTTTGCTTCCGCATCTTTTCGTTCCTGCGAGACAACCCAGTCAAATGCTTCAAGCTTGATCCACGCTCGTTCAGTGGGCGGCATGTTGATCTGTTGATGGCCGATTGGCGCCAGCGGGCCGAGCATGGGGAGCTGGGCGCGGCCACGCTGCAGAAGTACCACAGCTTCCTCACGACCTTTGCGGGATGGATCGGCAAGCCCAAGCTGGTCAAACCACTGAGCGCCTATTTCGACGACCAGGCGCTGATCACGCGCAGCTACATTGCGACCTCGCCAAAAGCCTGGCGAGAGCGCGGCGTGGATGTTGATCAGGTGCTGTCGCAGGTTGAACGCCATGATCTGCATGCAGCGGCCTCGCTGCGACTCATGCAGGCGTTTGGATTGCGGTTCAAGGAAGCCTGCATGCTGCGCCCCCATGCCGACGTGCTGACTGCCGCGCAGGCTGGTCAGGCAGGCTGCGACACCGCGCTGTACCTCTTCACGCACAGGGGGACGAAGGGCGGACGCAAGCGCTACGTGCCCATCGATACCGACGCACGCCTGCAGGCCATCAAGCTGGCGCAAGGCTTGGTCATTGGGCAGAGCGACAGCATCAGTGATCCACAACTGACCTTGGTTCAGGCGATCCGTCACCTGCGCTATGTAATGGAGCGCTTCGGCGTGACCAAGAAGGCCTTGGGCGTGGTGCCGCATGGCCTCCGGCACCAATACGCTGCGGATGAATATCGGGATGCAACGGGATCGGCTGCGCCGGTCAATGGCGGCGAGGCGGTGGACCGCACGGTAGACATGGCTGCAAGGCAAGACATTGCAGCTAAATTGGGCCATGGGAGACCTCAGATCGTCAACGCCTACCTCGGATCGTCGGCCTCCTCATCGTCAGCAGGTGGTTCAGCATCGCACCCTGCACCCATCACGACCGAGGAGAACCCATGCCCCGCCATCTGCGCTCATCGCACACTGCCTTACCTTTAGTTGCAGTTATCATCTTTGAAAATCAGATGCAGGAAGGGGATTCGATGGCAGTCGAGGCGATATATAGCTTTCTCACGTACCCGAAGAGGAGCCATGCCGAAGAAGCGAGCATGTCCGGCACGGAGATCCCTTTAGATGATGGCAAGCTTTGCAAGATGCTTCGAGACATCTTCGACAACGCTGGCAAGGACTGCAATGTTCCCGTCATGTTCACATCCGACGGAGACAAGCAGGAAAATGCAGTCCGCAGTGAGCTGCTTGCGCTGCTGGAGACCCCTGGTGTGGCGACTGCCGCGCCACTCGCCAGCCGACTTCAGAATGCGACCTCTGGCACGTCCGGCATGGGGCTATTGTTCATTTGTATGGGCCAGGGCGCCGACCACACACGCGTCGTCATTTCTCGCTTCCCCGCCGACGAGGGGGTAGTTGCCGAAAAATCGACCAGTAAGCTTACCGTCCAGTTCGTAGAGCAAGTGTTTCTCAAGAGTGCCTTCTCGTACAAAGCGGCCACCTATACGTCGAACGGCAAGCCGAACCAACTTTGGTCCGGGCACGTTGTAGACAAGCAAATTAACCACGGCAGCAAAGCCGTCGCTGACTACTGGATCGTCGACTTCCTGCGCTCCGAGTTCTCAACAACCGCCGCACAGGGAACAAAGCGGTTGGCAAGCGCATTACGGGCAGCCATAGCTGCCACGACGACCATGGAGATCAAGAGCGAGATCACTTCAGCGGCTCATCTGGCTGGCAACCTCCCCAAGAAAGCGATGACCATCGCAGATTTTTGCGACAGCTTTCACTTCTCTGAACGGACGAAGCAGGCGATTTTGTCCAAGGTTAGTCCAGCACGCCTTGTCCACGAGAAGTTTCGGTTCGATGCAGCTGAATTCTCGCGTCACCTTGCCTACAAGCAAGTCGAACTCGACAATGGCGCCGTACTGACTGCTCCAGCCGACAAATTCGAAGAATGCTTTAAAGAAACGAAGCGCAAAGACGTGCACACTTTTTCCACGACCGGCGCAGTCGTTGATGAACGCTTGAAGAAGACGAAATGACCGACGCGGAACTTCTTGCGGATTACCGCGCTCGCCACATCGGGATACTGCAATCTTTGGCCGAGCGACTCACCTCGCACCTACAAGACATGCTGAAGGACATACCCCGCATCGACAGGGTCTCAGCTCGTGCCAAAAGCCCGGATAGGTTCTTGGCAAAGGCCAACAAATTACAACCTGATGGAGGGCGCAAATACGAGCACCCTTTCGATCAGATACAAGATCTTGTGGGCGCTCGGGTCATCGTTTTTTACAAGCAAGATGTGGAGGTGGTCAGCGAGGAGGTTGATCGCTACTTCCGTCGAATCGAAAGCAGAGAGCTCATCCCAGACTCTGTCAACGAATTCGGATATGTAGGCAAGCACTTCATCTTGGCATTCCCGGAAGATCTGTTCGACGATAGTGCGGATCGAGGAAGGACACCGCAATTCTTCGAGTTGCAGGTCAAAACGCTCTTCCAACACGCCTGGAGCGAAGCCGAGCACGATCTCGCATATAAGCCCAGCGACCCATTGACACCGCTGCAATGCCGACAAGTGGCCTTCACAGCAGCGCAGGCTTGGGGCGCCGACCAGATCTTTGCCCAACTCCACGATGAGCTAAACGGGACTAGCAGTCACTGAAGGTGCTGCGCCAAACGCGCCTTCGACCACACGTTCCCTGATCGAACCAATCCACGCGAATAGGTTCGGATATACGACATCGTGAACGCCAATGGTGTGCAAGAAATTCACAGCAACGGACCTTTGTCCGACACCACTCCGTCCAACCAATCAGCCCAGGCTTGCATCATCTGCCGCCGTTCTGCCAAATAGTCAGCATGGTTGTAGGCCGCCTTCACGCGGTTGCGCTCGGTGTGCGCCAATTGCAGCTCGATGATTTCAGATCGATAGCCCATCTCGTGCAAGCGCGTCGAGGCAGTGGCTCGGAAGTCGTGGCCCGAGACTTCGCCAACAGCAAAGCCCATGATGGAAAGGGCGCGGTTGACCGTGGTGCCGCTCATCACGTCATGCGGGCGTCGGGTGTTCGGGAAAAGGCAACGTCCATCACCAGTGACGGCCTTCAATTCACGCAAGGCCTCAATGGTCTGCCTTGCCAGCGGCACGATGTGCATGCGGCGCATCTTCATCCTCTCGGCAGGAATGCGCCACTCGGCTTCCTCCAGATGGAAGTCAGCCCATTCGGCATGCCTCACTTCAGTGGTGCGGACAAAGGTCAGCAGCAAGAGTCGCACGGCAATGATGGTGGTGCGGTGCCCGCCGTACACAGCGAGTCGCTTTTGCAGGTCTGCGATGTCTTCTCGTGACAGCGGCTTGCTGTGCTCAACGGGTGGCCGAATGACGGCACCACGCAAAGGCGCTGCCGGATCAAGGTCCGCGCGCAGCGTTGCGACGGCATAGCGAAACACCGCCGAGCACCACTGGCGCAAATTGAGCGCCACGGTTTCCGCGCCGCGCTTCGACGCGCGGTCCAGGATGGCCAGGACGTCTGCCGATGTCACGGCTCGGATGGGCAGTCGCCCGATGCGCGGGTAGATGTCCGTCTTCATGCCCCGCTCGATTTGCAGCAGGTAGTAGGGCGTCCAGCCACCACGCTTTTTCTCGATCCACTCCTGCGCGATGGCCTTGAAGGTGTCGCGATTGCTCGCGATGGTCTGGCGGCGCCCGTTCTGTCGATCATGCGCGGGGTGCTGCCCCTTTTTGATCAGTTCGCGTGCGTCGTCGCGGACCTTGCGCGCCTCGGACAAGGTGATGGTCGGGTAGTCTCCAAGCGCAAACAGGTTCTCTTTGCCATCGATGCGATACCGGTAGCGCCAGAGCTTCGAGCCGTTGGGCTTGACCTCCAGGTACAGGCCATTGCCATCAGAGAGCTTCAGCGGCCTTTCGCTGGCCTTGGCCTGACGGATCTTGATGTCGGTGAGTGGCATGGCTGCTCCGCTGAATTCCCCGGCGCGCACGTGCGAGCCGACCTGAATTCAT
>JAVLFO010000705.1:0-2472 GCA_046052805.1 Aquabacterium sp.
AGTCGTCGGCAGCGTCAGATGTGTATAAGAGACAGCCCCACAGAGAGCGCGGCCTGGGGACACACCCAGTTTCAGCGACCATCTGTCTCGGAACCCAAGCCACCCCGAGGGGTGGCACAGCAACTTCAACAGCGGGTACGCCATCTGCGTAGGCTTGCCTTTTAAGCGGTGGACTCGGTACTGCTGAGCCACCACGCCTACGGTCTTTGATAGCCTGCAGAGCCCCGCCGGAGCGAGGGCCTGCAGCCCACCAATTCTTATCGGTTCACCTCGCCAGACTCGCGAGGGCCCCGGTCAGCCCAGCCATGGAGGCAGGCCGACGGTATTTGGCTTGTGGATCAGGCAGCAGTGATGCTGTTGACGTCCACGCGCACGCCCACGCCCATGGTCGACGAGACGGCGACCTTGCGCAGGTACACGCCCTTGCTCGAAGCAGGCTTGAGCTTGGTCAGTGCGTCCAGCAGCGCAGCCAGGTTGCCCTTGAGCTGCTCGGCGCCGAACGAGCGACGACCGATGGTGCCGTGGATGATGCCGCCCTTGTCGACGCGGAACTGGACTTGGCCAGCCTTGGCGTTCTTGACAGCGGTCGCGACGTCAGGCGTGACGGTGCCAACCTTGGGGTTAGGCATCAGGCCACGAGGACCCAAAACCGTGCCCAGGGCACCGACGATGCGCATCGTGTCCGGCGAGGCAATGACCACGTCGAAGTTGATGTTGCCAGCCTTGATTTGCTCAGCCAGGTCTTCCATGCCGACGATGTCAGCACCAGCGGCCTTGGCTTCTTCAGCCTTGGCGCCTTGGGCGAACACGGCCACGCGCTTGGTCTTGCCGGTGCCGTTGGGCAACACGACGGCGCCACGCACCACTTGGTCCGACTTCTTGGCGTCCACGCCGAGTTGCACAGCAACGTCGATGGATTCGTCAAACTTGGCGACAGCGGCTTCCTTGATCAGGGCCAGTGCGTCGTCGAAGGCATACAGCTTGGTGGTGTCCACCTTGCCAGCGAAAGCCTTTTGGCGTTTGGTCAGCTTAGCCATGATTAAACACCTTCCACGATGATGCCCATCGAACGAGCCGAACCGGCGATCGTGCGAACAGCAGCGTCCAAGTCAGCAGCGGTCAGGTCCTTCTGCTTGGTCTTGGCGATTTCTTCCAATTGCTCACGGGTCAACTTGCCGACCTTGTCAGCTTGTGGACGGGGCGAGCCCTTCTCGATCTTGGCAGCCTTCTTCAGCAACACGGTTGCTGGGGGCGTCTTGATGATGAAGGTGAAGGACTTGTCAGCGAACGCCGTGATGACCACGGGCAGCTTCAGACCGGGCTCGACACCTTGGGTCTGGGCGTTGAACGCCTTGCAGAACTCCATGATGTTCAGGCCGCGCTGACCCAGCGCGGGACCGACTGGTGGCGAAGGGTTTGCCTTGCCAGCCGGGATTTGCAGCTTGATGAAGCCGATAATCTTCTTGGCCATAACTTTCTCCTAGAACCGTCTGGCGGCCACGCCAATCCGGTTGAGTCAAACGCCAAGCTTGTTCAAAAGTGAACTTCTTGGCTCCTCTTGATGCGATCTCGTTCGCATCTGGCACGGACATCGGTCACGGAACATGATTCAAGCGGCGCACAGGCAAGCCCACGCGCCGCTCACCGCCTGTTCAAAGCGGAATCTGAGATTATGACCCGATCTGGCGTGCCAGGCAAGTGCCCAACCCACCACACGGGCAGGGTCAGATCTTTTCGACCTGGCCGAAGTCCAGTTCGACAGGGGTGGCACGACCGAAGATCGTGACCGACACGCGCAGCTTGGACTTTTCGTAATTGACGTCTTCGATCGAGCCATTGAAGTCGGTGAAGGGGCCCTCTTTGACACGGACCACTTCGCCGTTCTCCCACTCGACCTTGGGACGGGGCTTCTCGATGCCCTCTTGCATCTGGTTGACGATCTTCATGACTTCGTCTTCCGAGATGGGCGAGGGGCGGTTCTTGGCACCACCCACAAAGCCAGTGACTTTGGAGGTGTTTTTGACCAAGTGCCACGAGTCGTCGCTCATGACCATCTCGACCAGCACATAGCCTGGGAAGAAGCGGCGCTCGGTCACGGACTTTTTGCCGTTCTTGACCTCAACGACTTCTTCGGTGGGCACCAAGATGCGGCCGAATTGTTCTTGCATGCCGGCGCGGTCGATGCGCTCGCGCAGGTTGCGCTCGACGGCCTTTTCCATGCCGGAATAGGCATGGACCACATACCAACGCAAAGGCACAGCGGTGGTGGGGGTGGTTTGTACGTCGCTCATGGAATCAGCCTCGCTTCGGTGTGTGCGCTTGCGCGTGAGAGATCAATGCTTCCAGCCCAGAATCAGGCCGTAGATCAACCATTCCAGCGATTTGTCGGTCAGCCACAGAAACAACGCCATGATCACCACAAAGGCAAACACATAGGCGGTCATCTGGGTGGCTTCAGGGCTGTCTCTTATA
>JAVLFO010000706.1:0-9959 GCA_046052805.1 Aquabacterium sp.
GAAATGGCCGTGGCCACCACGGGGCCAAATTCCTTGGCGTTCAATTCATATCGACCGGGCACGTCGACCTTCGAATACGCATTGGCGCCGCCATAAGCACTGACTCCATTCATTTCAATCTCCAAAGAAGTTGAGGAACAAATGAATGCTAGGCACCCTGAAAAATGCGATTTTGAAAATCAAGGCGGCAAACACAAGCCTATTAACCCTAGAGAAACACGCATATCACCCGGCATCACCATCGACACATCATTTGACACGACGTCACACGGCATCACAAACACCTTTCACCTCGCACCAAAAACGCTCAAACCACCCAATTGCAAAGTTTCGTTAAATTTCATGTCAATACCTTTTCAATAACTCACATGATAGGATTCATAAACCCTGTATATTCAAAATACACCAGGGTTAAAAAGAACCTGATTGAGCGCCACAACAGCCATGCAAACCCACACCAGCGCACCCACGCAGGCATCCAGCGCCGCTGCCAGTCACCCACGCCAGCACCTGCTTGTGGTTGAAGACGACACCGATCTGCGTGACATGCTGGGTGGCTATTTGCGCCAGCAAGGCTTGAACGTGACGCTGCTGTCGCGCGCGGAAACCTTGGTGGCAGACGCCCATGTGTTGCGCCCCGACCTGGTCATCATGGACATCGGCTTGCCCGGGCTCAACGGGCTGGACGCATGTAGCAAGCTGCGCCGGGCAGGCCATCACATGCCACTGATCTTGCTGACGGCGCGCTCAGACGAGGTCGATCGCGTGCTGGGCCTGGAAATGGGCGCCGACGACTACCTCGTCAAGCCGTTTTCGGCGCGCGAGCTGCTGGCACGGGTTCGGGCGGCGCTGCGCCGAGCCAACGGGTCGCTCACACCCCAGGCCCCAGCGGCTGAAGCCGAAGTCCGCATTGGCGAACACATCTTTGATGTCGCTGCACGCAGCCTGCGCACGGGTGGGCAGGCCAGGGTTCTCAACACCGTCGAATACGCTCTGCTGGCCGAACTGGTGCAAGCACCGCACATCACCATCACGCGGGCGCGCTTGCTGTCCGTATCTCACAAGGGCGGCGCTGCTGCGATGCCGCGCTCTGTTGACGCGGCCATCGTGCGGCTTCGCAAACTGCTGGAGCCCGATCCCGCCAACCCGCGCCACATCCAGACCGTGCGTGGCCAAGGCTACGTCTTCGTCCCTTGAGCATGAAGTCTTTTTCACTGGTTGGACGACTGACCGCGCTGGTGGCCTTGGTCAGCGTCATGGCGCTGGCCTTCAACGCCCTGCTCTTCGTGAGCGCCATGCACGATGTGGGCCGCGAGGTGGCCAACAAGTGGGCAGGTCAGGTGCACATGATCACCGCCGTGCTGCGTGACGCGCCAGCAAGCGAGCGCGTCAAGGCTGCCCGCGCCATGAGCGTCGGCGAGGTCAGCGTCTCGCAGCAAGACCCGCCACCAGCGGTCGAATCTACGGCGTCAGTGCCCACCATGCCGGCGGGCTTGCGCGAGTCCTTGTTGCTGGCACTGGGGGCAGGCGTCGCCATCGTCGAGGCCCCTGGCCCGGGCACCGTGCCCTACACCTACGTCGGCGTCACGATTGACCACGAACGCTGGTGGATTGGCTCCCCCACGCCGGGGCCATCGACGACGCAGCGCATTGCAGCACCACTGGGTGCGCTCTGCCTGGTGGCTTTGAGTGCCGCCCTGACCTTGTTCCTTGGACTGCGGATCATCACGCGCCCGATGTCGCGTCTGGCCAATGACATGCTCTCGCGCAGCGGCCACCTGCGTCCCATCGATGTGCCCGCACGTGTCAGCACCGAGCTGGCCAAGATCATCGGCGCCTTCAACGCCTTGGTCATGGCCCTTCGCCTGGCCGAGCAAATGCGCAGGCAGCTGCTCGCCGGCATCTCACACGACCTGCGCATCCCATTGTCCAGGCTGCAGCTGAGGGCCGAATTGCATGGCCATGGCAACCTCCATGAAGCCATGAGCCAGGACATCGGGGCGGCACTGAACATCGTCGACCAGTTCATGCGCCACGCTCAGCACCCTGGGCACGTGACCACGCGCAACGAACAAGCTACCGATCTGGTGTTGCAGCAAGTGGTCCAGCAATACCAAGGTTTGAGCCACCCCGTCACGCTGAAACAACTTGACCGCACCACGCTGTGCGTCGATGCCCTGCCCATGCAACGGCTGCTGGGCAACCTGATCGACAACGCGCTGGCGCACGGACGCCCGCCGGTGGTCTTGTCACTGCTGGCAGTGGCCGATGGGGCCGAGCTGTGGGTGCACGATCACGGCCAGGGCTTCACACAAACCGAGCTGCACAGTGCCGTGCAGCCACATGCCACATCGGGCATCGGTGGTCACAACAATGGCCACTTTGGCCTGGGCCTGTCCATCGTGGAAGAGCTCACGCGCCGGCTGGGCGGTGAACTGCTGATTCAGCCTTTTGACGGCCAACGTTTTGGCATTGGCGTCAAGCTCAATGACCCAAGCGCTGAATGCCCGCCGCAGCCATGCCATTGACGGCAGCCACTGTGCCGCTCAAAGGCTGGGCGTGGCCGGCGTCGGGCGTGAACGTGATGGTGCGCGACTCACCGGGCGCCAGGTGAAAGTAGGCGTCGTCGGGGGTGTACCCGTCCACATCAAAGTGCACCGACTGCGCAAAGCGCTGTGTTGCCACACGCACCTCGACACACCCAGAGTGCCCATCGGTCAAGCCCATCACGGTGGCGCTCAGGCCCACGTCGGCCTCCATCGGCAAGGACCAACCGGCCGGAAAAGCCGTGGTGCGGGCCAGCACGCGAGCCTGGGCCGCATTGCCCTGAACCTCGGCATCTGCGCCATCAACACCGTCATCAGACAGCAATTCGAACGACAGCGCCTGCGCCGTCGCTGGCCCAAAGCGGTAGGCCCACGACCAGTCGACAAACCAGTCAAACAGCTGCATCAAAGGCCAACTGCCATGGCCGTGTGCAGGCACATCCACATGCTGACTGGCCTGCCCCACCGCCACCTGGCCATGGCGCCAGGCCTTGAACTGCAGCTTGGCAGACAAGGGCTGCGGCCCTTCGTTGCTCACGTGCACATACAAGCCATTGCCACCCTCGTCGGTGACGCTGAGCGAGATCGGCTGCAAGCTGCGCTTGAGGCCAAAGTAAGCGGCCTTGGGCGCACCGGTGCTGTCGACCACACCCCAACCTGCGCCAGGCCAGAGGTCACGCAAAAACCAGATCAAGGCCCCATTGCAGCTGGACGCCTCGCGACGCCATTCGGCAAAGGCCTCGGCCATCAATTCGCCACTGGTGATGCGGCTGAGCAGCAGGTAACGATCGTGGTCGCTGTAACGCAGCTTGGCGGGGTCCACCTCAAAGCGCTGGGCCAGGTAGTGGTCACGCACGTCTTCGAAATCCCAGCCTGCGCCCAGATCGCGTGGCGCGCGGGCCTTCCAAGCCGGATGGTGTGAGCGCAAGGACAAGCCGCCGGGCATGCGCGCCAAGGTCGCGTTTTCTGGCACGTTGGCCAGCGCCAGGCACTCGCTGGCAAAGCGCAGATTGGCGCGACGCGCATCGTCCAGCGGGCGCTGGTAAGCGCCCACGCCGTAGTAAGAGGTGGTGCCGACATCACCCTGATGCGGGAAGCTGCCCCCGTGTGCACTCGAGGGCCAATACGGCACATCCGGGCACTGCGCGCGGCTCAACTCAGCCAGGGTGTCGTGGAACAGGGCAGGCGCCCATTTGTCGCGCGTGGCACCAAACATCGCTGCTTGCTGCTCGACCTCGCTGTTGCCGCACAACACGGCCAAAGCGGGCCGCGCTTGCCAGCGGCTCAGTTGCTGCAGCACCTCGGTGCGCACGCCGTCTAGCCAAGCAGGGTCTTCGGGGTAGTCCATGTTGGCAAACATGAACTCTTGCCACACCAAGACGCCCAAGCGATCGCACGCATCGTAGAAGGCATCGGCCTCGTAGTGCATGGTGCCGCCCACACGGACCATGTTCATGCCGGCATCACGCACCTGCACCAAGGCGCGGTCATAGGCATCAAGCTCGGCCGCATCCAGCGTGACCGGGTTGAGCGGCGTCCAACAGGCGCCACGGCAAAACACCGGGACGCCGTTGATGTGCAGGGCAAAGTCGCCGTCGCTGCGGTCAAGCGCCAACTGCCGAAAGCCCACCGAGCCCAGATCCAACTCCACGGCCGGGGCACCCTCGCTGAGAACCAACTGGACGCGCGCCTCGTACAAAGCGGGCTCGCCATGGGTGTGCGGCCACCACAAGGCGGGCGAGTCGACCACCATCGTGGTGGACCAGGTGCCGTCATGGGCTGTCGTCAATGGCGCGCTGTGCTGCTCTGCGCCGCGCCGCAGGCTCACACTGGCAGAGCGCACCTGCGCGCCCTGCACAGTCAGCCCCGCAAATGCCAATTTCAAATGGCCTTGCCAGGCACCGTCTGTTGACTTGGCCGAGGCTTGCAGGCTCACGTTCTGCCAAGTCACGGCCGGCATCGCAGCCCACCACACGGGGCGCCAGGGGCCAACCACCGCACAAGGCGGCGACCAACCCGGCGTGCGACCCAGCACCGTCGTGCGGGGCCAGCGCAGCTGCTGGTTCTCGATCATCGGTGCACGCCAACGCGGGCGTGGACGGCGCTTAGCCAGGTCTTTGTCGAGCGATCGGCACACGATCACCAACTCGTTGCCGTGCGACTTCAAGCCAGCGGGCAAGACCAGTCGGTGGGCCTTGAACATGTTGGACTCGGCCAACAACGCCTCGCCATTGAGCCAGACCTCGCAAACCGTGGCCAAGCCATCCAAACCCAGCAAGCACGGCGAGGCGTACGACGGGCCCGGCGCATCAAAGCGCACGCGGTACCACCAGTCCTCGGCATCGAACCGGCGAGGCACACCGTCGAGCGACCACTCGCCGCGCCTTTGCAGGGCTTGCGCCACCGGCGCCAAATCGCTGATGTCAAGCCAAGCCGCCTCGGCAGGCACATCACCTGGCGTTGCAAACTGCGAGGGCGCCGTGCCCAGCAGTTGCCAGCCGTGGCGCAAAACCACTGGCTCTAGGTCTGTGCGGCGCCGGATGCGCCCCTGGCTCGCTATCAGCACAGGCCGATCAAGCCGAGGTCAGCTCCAACACAGCGGCGCGGATGGTGGCCACGGTGTTGAACACATTGCGCTTGAGCATGTGGTCTGGGAATTCAATGTCGAAGGTGCCTTCCAGACCCAACATCACGTTGACGCTGGCGTGCGACGTCATACCTGCTTGGTAGAGGTCCTCGTCAGCTGGCAAGGTCAATGCGTCCTTGCTCAAGCGAGCATGGTCCTTCAAGACAGTGCGGATCTGGGTGTCAATGGCTGCGGTATCGGTCATGTTCAAACTCAAAAACGATGCGAGTTGCACATTCAGCTCGCTGAGGTCTGCGAGTCTGCCTCAGTTTTGGGGCCAGTGATCGCCACAACAATCGCGGCTGCAAAATCTCCGTCGTGGCTCAGGCTCAACGCGACCTGCTGCAAACCCCTTTGTTGCGCCAGTGCCGCTGCCCGGCCGTGCAGCGCGAGATGACAAGCGCCTGATGGCGTGCGCACAACCTCCAACTCCAGCCAGGAGACGCCTTCATTGGCCAGTTGCAGCGCCTTCAACGCAGCCTCTTTGGCAGCGAAACGCGCGGCGAGTCGCTCAGTGCACAAGGCAGGTGCACTCAAAGCATAGGTTTGCTCGCCCGGCGTGAAAATTCGCTGCAGGTAAGCCGCACCAAACTGGTCCAAAGAGGATTGGATCTGGCTGATTTGGGCCAAATCAATCCCGACCGACAGGTTCCCGCCTTTCGCGAGCGCTTCGGTGTTCAAGCCCTTGGGAAACTCTGGCAACGACGGGTAGCGGTTCATCTGAACGAGCAAAAGCGGGTGAAGCGATTTTGAATAGGCAATATGCACAGTTGCCACCCCCTAACTTTCGGGGGATATCGCTTGGTTCTTGAATTTGCACAACATTGACCGATACCTAAGCTGGCATCATCCGAAGTTGTCACCAAACGAAACACGGTGACCGGGCCAAATCGCCCCGCCAAGCCCACTGGAAAGCACCGACCATGTCACACCCCACCGCTGAATTTGACGCCATCTTGGCAGACGCTCGCCGCATTGCAAGCACCGTTGCGGCAGTGCACGCCGCCGATGTGGACGCCAAGGGGCGCTTCCCGATCGAGACCGTGCAGGCGCTGAAAGAAGCCAAGATCCTTTCGGCGCTCGTGCCCAAGGCCTACGGCGGCGCTGGCTTGAGCATGAAGCAGCTGTGTACCGTGTGCTCGACCATCTCGGGCGCCTGCGGCTCCAGTGGCATGGTGTTGGCCATGCACTACATCCAGGTCGCCTCCATCGCGTTTCACACCGCCGACAGCGAGTTCTTCAAGCAATACCTGCACGAGATCGTCGAGACACAGCCCTTGCTGGCCTCGATGACCTCCGAAGTTGGCACCTTTGGCGACACCCGCTCCAGCATCTGCGCCGTACAGCGCGAGGGCAATCGCTTTGTGCTGAACAAGCAAGCCACCACAGGCTCTTACTGCGGACACGCTGACGCCATCTTGGTGACTTGCCGCCGCGACAGCGACGCGCCCAAGAGCGATCAAGCACTGGTACTGGTGCGCAAGAGCGACGCCAAGCTGACCCAAACCACCACGTGGGACACCATGGGCATGCGCGGCACCTGCAGCCCTGGCTTTGACCTGGAGTCCTCGGGCCCGGTCGAGCAGATCTTGCCAGTGCCCTATGCCGACATCGCAGCCCAAAGCATGGTGCCTTACTCACACATTTTGTGGGCTTCGCTGTGGTGGGGCATTGCGGCCGATGCGCTGGGCAAAGCAGCCACCTACGTGCGTGGCGAGGCGCGCAAGAACCCCGGCACCGTGCCGCACACTGCCACGCGTCTGGCCGAAGCCTCGGTGCAACTGCAAGCCATGAAACACAACTGGCAAGCCGTGGCGCAAGATTTCGACGAGACGGTTGCCCAGCCCGATGGCATGGAAAAGCTCCTGGGGATCAGCTGGGGCTTGAAGATGAACAACCTCAAGATCGGCACCTCTGACGCGGCGCCGCAGATCGTGCACCGCGCCCTGCAGATCGTCGGCATCATGGGCTACAAGAACGACAGCCCCTACGCCTTGAGCCGCCACTACCGTGACGTGCTGTCTGCCTCTTTGATGATCTCGAACGACCGGGTCGCGGGCAAGAGCGCCTCCATGTTGCTGGTCTACAAAGACGTTTGAGTTCAGGCCTGAGCGGCCGCACCACCCACCTACAAAACACCCACCACCACACAGGGCACTGTCACGCATGAGCACCACCACGGATCCTTACGACCCCAAAGTATTTTTTGACGGCTTGGTTGCCCATGGCCTCATCGTCCCAACCAATGTGTTGGGCACCTTTGGCCGTGGCGCCAAGTTCGAGGAAGTGGTGAACCGCTTCACCGACCTGGTCAACAAGATCGCTCAGGACGATGGCGCCGAGCTGGTGGCCTTCCCTCCCGTGATGGACCGCAAGATCATGGAGAAGGTCCACTACCTGGAGACCTTCCCTCACCTGTGCGGCTCGATCCACAGCTTCTATGGCAACGGCATGGAAGCCCTCAAGCTGGCCCAACGTGCCAACGACGGTGAAGACTGGGGCGACATGCTCAAGCCCACCCAGCTGGTGATGAACCCCGCCGCCTGCTACCCGGTCTACCCCACCATGACGGGCACGCTGCCTGAAGGCGGCCGCCTGATCACCACCATGAACTGGGTGTTCCGCCACGAGCCCTCGCTCGAACCCACCCGCCTGCAGTCCTTCCGCATGCGCGAGTTCATTCGCTTTGGCACACCCGACGAAGTGCTGCCATGGCGCGACATGTGGCTGCAACGCGGCCTGGACCTGCTGCGCTCACTCGAATTGCCCGCCAACTCCGACGTGGCAACCGACCCCTTCTTTGGCCGTGGCGGCGTGATGCGCGCAGCCAGCCAGAAAGAGCAAAAGCTCAAGTTCGAAGTGCTGGTGCCCGTGATCTCGTCTGAGCACCCCACCGCCGTGTGCTCGTTCAACTATCACCAGGACCACTTCGGCTCGACCTTCGACATCCGCACTGCCGACGGAGAGGTCGCTCACACCGCCTGCATGGGCTTTGGCATGGAGCGCATCACCATGGCCCTGTTCAAGACCCATGGCTTCGACACGGCCCAGTGGCCTGTCGGCGTGCGCAAACTCCTGTGGCCCTGAGCAACATGACGAACCGCCTGCGCGTGCTGCCTGACTTGCAGACCGAACCCTATGTGCGCCACAGCCTGCATGGCGAGGACTGCGCATGGCCCGAGAAGAACTGCTACGTCGACCTGTTCATCGAACTGGTCCACGCCTTGCAACTCGAGCCACGGGCCATGCTGGCCTCTGCGCTGGCCATCGACTTCGAAGGCGACCAGTGGACCTTCTTCAAGCCCCAGCACAGCGAGATGCGCCTGCTGTACGGCATTGACGTCCAGGAGATGAACCACTGGCGGCCTTTGCTGGAACACGCGCAAGAGCACCTGGCCGCTGGCCGCCTGATCGCCGTCGAGGCCAATGCCCACTGGATGCCAGACACAGCCGGCACCGACTACCGTCAAAACCACGTCAAGACCACCATCGTGCTGGCCGACCTCGACGTGGCTGCGCAGCGGCTGGGCTACTTCCACAACGCTGGCTACTACCAACTCGAAGGCGAAGACTTCCGTCAAATCTTCCGTGTTGGGGTGCCGCACGACCCCAGCCACCTGCCCTTCTTTGCAGAGCTGGTGCGCATCGACCGCGTGGTCCAGCGCTCGCCCGCTGAGCTGGCCGCCCTCGCCCAAAACATGGTCAAGACCTACTTGGGATACCGCCCCAGCAGCAACCCCATCGTGCGTTTTGCCGAGCGCTTCGGCCAAGAGCTGCCCGTCATGCACGAAAAAGGCCTGCCGCACTATCACGCATGGGCCTTCAGCACGGTTCGCCAACTGGGTGCCAGCTTTGAGCTGGCTGCAGCCCACCTGAGCTGGCTGGGCGAGACCTCCTGCCCTGAACTGGCACAGGCCTTGGCACCTGCTGTGGATCACTTCAACCTGATCTCGCAGCAAAACAAAGCATTGATCCTCAAGATCGCGCGGGCCGTCAACGCCAAGCGCACCATGGACCCGCAGCAGGTGTTTGGCGAGATGGCACAAGCTTGGGAGCAGGGCATGGCCTGCCTGGACAAGGCCTTCGCAGCCTCCCGCTGAAGCAAGGCAAGTCCCACAGTGGTGGTCGCTGCGCCCCTTGCGCAACGCACCGCACAAAAAAGGCCGCTCACTGAGCGGCCTTTTTGCTGATCTCAACCCAATTGGGGATCAGGATTCGCGCGAAGCGCGCTTGCGATCGTGTTCCTTCAGGTGTCGCTTGCGCACCCGGATCGACTTCGGCGTGATTTCCACCAGCTCATCGTCGTCGATGAAGTCCACGCCGTATTCCAGCGTCAGGTCGATCGGAGGCGTGATCTTGATCGCGTCTTCCTTGCCCGACACGCGGAAGTTGGTCAGCTGCTTGGTGCGCGTGGCGTTCACGACCAGGTCGTTGTCACGGCTGTGGATGCCCACAATCATGCCTTCGTACACAGGGTCGTTGGGCTTGACGAACATGCGGCCGCGGTCGTCGAGCTTGCCCAGGGCGTACGTGAAGATCTCGCCGTCGTCCATGGAGATCAGCACGCCGTTCTTGCGGCCGCCGATGTCGCCCTTGTGGCCTTCGTAACCATCAAAGATCGACGAGATCAGGCCAGAGCCACGGGTCAGGTTCATGAACTCGTTGCTGAAGCCGATCAAGCCACGGGCAGGGATGCGGTACTCCAGGCGCACGCGGCCATGGCCGTCCGGCTCCATGTTGATCATCTCGCCCTTGCGCAGACCCAGGGCCTGCATCACGCCACCTTG
>JAVLFO010000707.1:0-2509 GCA_046052805.1 Aquabacterium sp.
CGCAGGTCGTCCGCGACGAAAACGAAGAGTGGCCTGTGATGTCTCGGGGTGACTTGCTGTATCAGTATTCGCGCAACCGCTGGAAGCGACTTCGCAAGGAGCATGACATTGACATCACGCGCACCGTATATCAGGCGCTGGGTCGAGGTGAGCGCAGACCTCACTCGGCCATGTCCAAGCAATTCATCTTGATCAGCTCGCAGGCTGCCTGCAAGGTCCATGTCGGGCTTCGGCACGTTGAAGAACTGCGCCGCCGCGCGTCGCCAGCACAGCGGGCAGTCCTTTCGGCTCTTGAGCAGCACAACAAGACGGTAGCGCTGTTCGCCACAGCTGAGGCGCGTCAGCTCAATGCCACCGAAAGTCTTAAGAAGTCACGTGCATTCCAAGGTTTCACAGGTGATTTGCCGCGGCGCTTTCGATCGGATCCGTCTGCGCGCCTGCTGTGGACTGAACTGTTCAAGCCTTCGATGTTCAATGACCCTATCAAGTACCTGAGGTCGCTCAGTAAAGCAGGGGTGCCAGCAGAGTTCTGTGATGGTTGTTTTCTGCAGGTCCCCATGCTTGGCGAGCCGTACACCCGGGACGTTGCAATTGGCAGCATGACCGCCACCGTCATCACAGATGCAATGGACGGCGCACAGACCTATGACTGGGTGGGTGCGTTGGCGCCAGACAGCTTGGTGAGCCATTTGTCGTCCAGCACACGGGCGCTGTTGAATGGCGGTGATGGCTTCTGCCTGAGTGGCTCGGACGGCAAAGTCAAGTTGCTCCCGCAGCCATGGTTTGTCACGGAGATCATGAAGGGCTACATCGCTGAATTGGAGTTTGAGGCTTACGTCAAGAGGCAGTTTGGTATCTCGCCGTTTCAACTGGCCTTGGGCGGGGGGGAGCTGCAGTTTTTGCACGTGGACACACACGAGCACCACGCTGATCTTTACCAACTCTTCGATTACTACCTGCTGGTGGGTAACGACACCTTCATCGCGGTGGACATGAAGAACTGGGCCCGCAGCAGTGACCGCCTCAACAAGACTGAATTACAGCAGGTGGCAGAAAAAAAACACGCCACCTTGAGCGCGTTGCTGCCAGACAAGGTGGTGCATGCGGTGTATGTCAATTTGTATGGTGCCCACAAGCATTCAGTCCAACACCCGGCGCGCGGCAGCATCCGCTTCATGTCGCTGTTCGTGCCTGGCAGTGCAGGCGCAGAGACATGGATCGCCAATCAAAACCTGGCTGTCGTCTTGATGGGGGCCTGATCGCTATGTCCATCCGAGCGATGAACGACAAGGCTGCTGTGGCGCGTTTGAGCGCTCTGCGTTTCCTAGAGCCGATCGAGATGGCCGCCCAGCGACTGGCTGAATGGCAGGCCAACACGGGCGGGTTCGTTGTGCCCATTGCAGTCCCACTGGTGACCGCCTCAGGCAGTCATACCGAATCCACACAAACTTTCTTCAAGGACAGGGCGGCTCGTGTGCGTGCCCAGATCGCCAAGACAATGGGGCTGGATCAGACTGCATCAAGAGGGCTGACCTTTCTGATGACCGCCAAAGACGCTTGGTACCTCGGTTCAAGGCCTCGCTTGGACCAGGCCAGCATGCTTTCGGCTGTCGCTGCAGCGCCAGGGACATTCATCGAGCTGATGCTTTACCGTGAACTGGTTGAAGCCGCAGCATTCGACCGAGACGATACCTTCGTCACAGGCGGATTCGGCCCGCGAGCCTACCTGGGAAGCGCTTCTCAAGTGGGCAGCAAGCGGCTCCACTTGGCTGAGGCTGGCTTCAGTGTGAACCGTAAGCATGGGTTGTTGCTATGCGATGTGGCATCCAAGGTTTATGTGCGCAAAGCCAAGGACACGTCCGCTTGTCCGGCCGCTTCGACACGCCTTGCCGAGGTGGGGGAGGGCCAGATGGTGAACATCACGCGCTTGGAGCCGAACGAATTCTTCGAAATGGATGCGCGTCGATATCCCATGCTGGGTCTCAGCATGGACTCGGCGAAGTTCAGGCAGACGCGCCTGTACTACCTGAATGTACTCACTGAGTTTGCGCTGCGCCTGTTCGTGAAGGCAGGCGTTCCCGTTGAGCAGGAAACCTTCGTTGCCAGCCACTGTGTCGATGATGGCTACATCCCTCTTGGACCCATCGCGCACCTGCTTCGCCCCCTCGAGGTGGTCAACGCCACAGACCAAGAAATGGATCTGGAGGCGCTGAGACCTTTGCGGGCGGTTTCTCATTTTTTTCCTGAAGGCTTTCACGTTGCCGGCAACACGAGAGTGCATTTTCAGCTTCCAGCCGTGGAGGCGGCATCCGAGGTTCCGAGTCGTTTGACACCCGAGCGCAACTACCTCTTCCTGAACGGCGAGGGGGACGCTGATCACGGCTCCGTTCGCACCGCAAAGCTCGGCATCCATTCAGCTTGGACGCCTGCTGCGCTCAGCGCGGCTTATCTCGGCTTGGCGAGGGGTGACGCTGTCGCGGACCTGTCTCTTATACACATCTGACGCTGC
>JAVLFO010000708.1:0-2061 GCA_046052805.1 Aquabacterium sp.
GCACAGGTAGGCGCCGCCAATGCCCACCGCGTTCTCGGGCGTCCAGGTGCGGGCGGGGTTGTACTTGGTGGTGACCAGGCGGTGGCGTGGATCCACCGGCGTGGCCACGGGGGCGCCCAGGTAGACGTCGCCCAAGCCGAGCACCAGATAGCTGGCGTCAAACACGATGCGGAACACGTCGTCGACGCTGTCCAGGCCGTTGATGCGCCGGATGAACTCGATGTTGCTGGGACACCAGGGCGCATCGGGGCGCACCGACTGCATGTACTTCTCGATGGCCAGCCGCGTGGCGCTGTCGTCCCAAGACAGGGGCAGGTACACGGTGCGCGAAGGCACCACCAGCTCGTCGGTGCTGCCCAGGGCCAGGTTGGCAGCCAACACCGCATCCACCAGGGTGCTGCGAGCCACCACGCTGGGGTCAAAGTGCAGTTGCAGCGAGCGGATGCCCGGGGTCATGTCGACGATGCCGGGCAGGCCTTGCTGCTGCAGCGCGGTCATCAGGCCATGCACACGCAGGCGCAAGGCGATGTCCAGTTGCATCTCGCCCAGCTCAATCAACAAGTAGCGGTCGCCCGCCTGGCGGATGACCAGTTGGGGACGGTCGCCGGCATGGGACGCGCTGGCGGCCTGTGTGGCCACGATGGGTGAACCCAGCGCCTCGGTGCGCAAGGGCGCATCGGGTGTGGTCCAGACCAAGGTCTGCACCAACTGGTCTTGTGCGGCTTGCAAGGCACCGGCCTCGTCGATGCTGACGCAGCGAAAGCGCACCGTGTCGCCTGGGCGCAGTTGGCCCAGCTTCCAACGCTCGGCGGCCACCACCACTGCGGGACACACAAATCCACCGAGGCTGGGGCCATCGGGCCCAAGGATCACCGGCATGTCACCCGTGAAGTCGATGGCGCCAATGGCGTAGGCGTTGTCGTGCAGGTTGGATGGGTGCAAGCCCGCCTCGCCGCCGTCGGTGCGGGCCCACTGCGGCTTGGGGCCGATCAGGCGCACGCCCGTGCGGCTGGAGTTGTAGTGCACCTGCCAATCGGTGGCGAAGAACTCGGCGATGTCGGGCGTGGTGAAAAAGTCCGGTGCGCCATGGGGGCCATACAGCACGGCCACGTCCCAATGCGGGGCGTAGGTGGGGATGGCTTGGGGTGGCAAGGCTGCGGGTGCAAGCGCGGCAGCAAGGCCTTGCTCGGGCGCAGACACAGGTGCGATGTGCAGCATGTCGCCTGCGCGCAAGGTGCGGCCGGCGTGTCCACCGAACTGCCCCAAGGTGAAGGTCGAGCGGCTGCCCAGGTACAGGGGCACGTCCAGGCCACCTTGCACGGCCAGGTAGCAGCGCGTGCCCGCGCCTTGCACCGCGCCCAGGCGCAGCACGCCACCGGCCGGCACCGACACGGCTTGCCACATCGGCACACTTTGGTCGTTCAAGGTGGCGGCCATGTTGGCGCCACACACAGCGACCACGGCCGCGCTGTGAAAGCGCAGCGTGGGGCCGCTCAGGGTGCACTCCAAGCCAGCGGCATCGGGCGCGTTGCCGACCAGGCGATTGGCCAAGCGCAAGGCCAAATCGTCCATGGGGCCTGAGGGTGGCACGCCCACGTCCCAATGGCCTGTGCGGCCCGGGTGGTCTTGCACGCTGGTTTGCACGCCGCCTTCCAGCACTTCAAACGCTTGCGGGTGCCAGCTCAAGCGCCCCAAGGTGGCGGTGATGACCTGGCCGCTGGTGAACACCTCGTCGGCCACCACGGCGCGCAGGTACCGCAGGTTGGTTTCGATGCCGGCCAGGCGCGTGTCGGCCAAGGCCTGCTGCAACTTGCGCACCGCGTCAGCGCGGTCTGTGCCCGTCACGATCAACTTGGCGATCATCGGGTCGTAGTTGGGCGGCACCTCGCTGCCACGCGACACCCAGGTCTCGATGCGGGCATCCAGCGGGAAGACCACTTCGGTCAGGGTGCCCGCACAAGGCTGGAACTGGCGTGCGGGGTCTTCGGCATACAGGCGGACTTGGATGGAGGCGCCTTGAGGCGCTGGCGCATCGAAGGTCCAGCGCTCGCCTTGGGCCAC
>JAVLFO010000709.1:0-1680 GCA_046052805.1 Aquabacterium sp.
TGGCCAAGCTCGCCACAGCGGTGTCGGCCCTGAAAGTGGGCAATGGCTTTGAAGCAGGCGTGACGCAAGGGCCGTTGATTGACGGCGAGGCGCTGGCCAAGGTCGAGTTGCTGTTGCAAGACGCGCTGGCCAAGGGCGCCAAGGTGGTGACCGGTGGGCAACGGGCGGACGCGGCCCAGGTGGGCGCAGGCGCCTTCTTTGAGCCCACGGTGCTGGCCAACGTGACGCCCGCGATGCGCCTGGCCCGTGAAGAGATCTTCGGGCCCGTGGCACCCGTCTTCAGGTTCACCACCGAGCTTGAGGCCATCACCATGGCCAACGACACAGAGTTTGGCCTGGCCAGCTACTTCTACAGCCGCGACGTGGGACGCATCTTCCGCGTGGGCGAAGCACTGGAGTACGGCATGGTGGGTGTCAACACCGGCTTGATCTCAACGTGCGAGGTGCCGTTTGGTGGCGTCAAGCAATCGGGTTTGGGTCGCGAAGGGGCTCGCCAAGGCTTGGACGATTATCTCGAGACCAAATACCTGTGCCTGAGCGGCTTGGACCGTTGAAGGTGCTGGAGCGGGTGATGGGAATCGAACCCACGTTATTTGCTTGGGAAGCAAGAGTCCTACCATTGAACGACACCCGCAGCGGGTTCGATTCTAGCGCGATAAACGCCCTGATCGGGCCGCGACGTCAGTCACGGCGCAGCTGGGCCGGCGCCTTGCGACGCGACGCTGCTGCAATGCCCAACAAGCCCAGCGCCATGGCAAACACCGAGGGCGCCTCTGGCACAGATGCCACATAGGGCTTGTCGCTGACGGGCTGGCGCAGCGCCGTGTTGATGTCGATGGTGATCGTCCCGAAGTCCAGCGTCTTGATCGTGTCAGCGTACAGCTTTTGGAGGTGCAATCCGGAGGTGAACGAAGCCTGGGCAGACGATGTCAACACCAAGTTGCTCAGCTGTTGGTGCATGTTCAGGCTCAAGCCGCTCAGGCCCGTGGTCAAGTTCGTTGCCGTGAACGAGTACAGCGACGTCCCCTTGGCGGTGACGCCATTGGTCGTGATGTCGGCCAGCACCAGCGAGGTCTTGTAGTCAATGACAAAGTTGGCCAGCGTGAGGTTGTAGTTCCCGCGGCTGATCAGCAAGGCCGAGCCGGTGGCGTCGCCTGAGTTGGGCGTGATCAACTGGCCACCGAACAGCGGCAAACCAAGGGACACGTCGACCTTGGTCACCGGCAGGTTGAAGGATGCGATGCCATCGCTCGCACCACCAGACAACTGGGTCGAGTTGCCAAGCGCCGAGATGTTGGTGCCCGTCAAACTCATGGCGAACGAAGCTTCGTCGCTCAGCGCAAACACGGAGTTGGCTTTCAAGGCGGTGGTGTCGAGCACCAAAGCGGAGGCGGCCCCAGGGACCAAAGCCGCGCCCAGGGTGATCAAACCAACGAACTTGGGCAGCTTGGTAAGGTGGGTCATGGTGCAACTCCTACAACAACTTGTTGCCCATGATGAGCGCCACACCTCAAACAGGGGTCGGTGAAATTCCTCGGTAAACCCGTGCATCCAAAATCAAAGCGGGGTTTGTGCGGCTTATTTCATGGTTTACCGCGCACCGTTTACCTGTAAGCGACGCCGTTTTTAGGTCGCTGCGACCGCTGGGTGAGGCACACTCTCGCCCTACGTCTTCCTTTG
>JAVLFO010000710.1:0-16880 GCA_046052805.1 Aquabacterium sp.
ACCGCACCTCGCTCAAGAACCGCCAGGTCGAGATGATCGCGGGCGCCACGTACAACAAGATCGACGACCAAGGCCTGCACATCACGGTGGCTGGCAAAGACTTGACCCTGCCAGTGGACAACGTGGTGCTGTGCGCCGGCCAAGAGCCTTTGCGTGAGCTGCATGCGGGCCTGGAAGCCGCTGGTGTCAAGGTGACCCTGATCGGTGGCGCCGACGTGGCCGCCGAGCTGGACGCCAAGCGCGCCATCAAGCAAGGCACCGAAGTGGCTGCGGCCCTTTGATCAGTACACCCTTGAACGCAAAGGACCTTGCCATGAGCTCAACCCCTGCTGCCACCACTGCCACCCGCGCCGAGCCCCCCGTGCTGGAGGCCTTGCGCGTCACCCTGGCCGATGGCATTGCCACGGTCACCTTGAACCGGCCCGACAAGGCCAACGCCATGAACTGGGCGATGTGGCAAGACATCCGCACGGCCATGCAGTGGGTGGACCGCACGCCCGAGGCCCGCGTGGCCATCATCGATGCCGAGGGCAAGCACTTCACCTCGGGCATCGACCTGACCATGATGATGGGCCTGCAAGCCCAGATCAAGGACGACTGCGATGGCCGCTCGCGCGAGAAGCTGCGCCAGCTGGTGCTGGAGCTGCAAGACACACTGAGCAGCATCGAGCGCTGCCGCAAGCCCGTGCTGGCCGCCATCCACGGTGGTTGCGTGGGCGGTGGGGTCGATCTGATCAGTTGCACCGACATGCGCTACTGCGCCGCTGACGCGTACTTCACGATCAAGGAAATCGACATCGGCATGGTGGCTGACGTGGGCACTTTGCAGCGCTTGCCCAAGATCCTAGGCAACCAGGGCATCGTGCGCGAGATGGCTTTTACAGGCCGTCGTGTGGACGCGGCCGAGGCCTTGCAAATCGGTTTGGTCAACAAGGTGTACGACTCGCGTGAGGCTTTGCAGGCCGGTGTGCGCGAGATGGCTGCATTGATCGCAGCCAAGTCGCCCCTGTCCATTCGGGGTACGAAAGAGATGCTGAACTACAGCCGCGACCACAGCGTGGCCGATGGCTTGAACTACATCGCCACTTGGAACTCGGCCATGCTGATGTCTGGCGACCTGATGACGGCGATGATGGCGAACATGGCCAAGCAAACGCCGCAGTTCAAGGACTGATCGACGTGATCAGACGCCCTGGTGGTTGCGGGCTTGCTCTCGCACGGCCAGGGGCGTCAAGCCCGTCCAGCGTTTGACGGCGCGGTGCATCGAGCTCAGCTCGGCGTAGGCCGCACGCTGGGCCACGTCTTGCAAGGGCAGTGGGGTGTGGCGCAGCTCGTGCAAGACCTGCGTGCGGCGCACGTCTTCCAGCAGGTCTTTGAAGCCCATGCCGTGCTCGACCAGCCGGCGTTGCAGCTGACGCTGGCTCAAGCCCAGCGCGGACTCCACCTCGGGGGCCAGCGCATCGAGCAAGGGCAGCTGACCGGCCTGCAGCCGCAGCGTGATTTGCTGGCGCAAAAGCGTCAACAGCGACGCGTGGTCTTTGCCGCGAGCCTCCCATTGCTGCGCGCTGATCACGCTCATGAGCTGGTGCAAGCTGGCGTCTGCATGCGGGTTGGGCAGCTGCAACCAGCTGGCCGGCGCGCGTTCGCTGGCCTCGCTTGCGTTGAAGGTGATAGGACAGCCGAAATAGTCCAGCAAAGCCTGAGGGTTGGCTGGGGGCGGACAAGGCATGCTCGCGTGCAGCATCACCAAACGGCGCCCGGATGCCCAGCGTGCAAAGGCCAAGCGCGTCACCATGGTGAAGGACCAACACCGCGTGTCTCGCGGCAAGGTGGTGAGCGCTTCGTAGCGGCTCTCGATCACGTCTCCCTTGACGCGGTGCTCGGTGCGCACGGCCGAGCACACCAGCGATTGCAGGCGTTCGAACATGGCCAGGCCGTTTTCAAACTCCGCGCAACTGATCAAGGCGTAGCCCAGCTGACCCATGTTGGCCGGGCGCACCTGCTGGCCGATGGTCAAGCCGATGTCGGGGTCTTGGCAGACCTGGGCGGCGCAGTGCAGGGCCTGCGTCAGTTGGTCCGGGCTGACCCATTGCTCGTTGAGGTTTTGGTCCAGACGCTCAATGCCCAAGGCGCTCATGACGGTGCGCTCGTTGAGGTCTTTGGCCCGCACGTGGTCGACCACCAACCTGGCGTAGCTCGCCAGGAGGCCCACTTTGGGCGGACGGGGCGCGGTCATGTCGGCGGTCATGGTGTGTTGTGGTCAGTGGCGAGATTGTCGCGTCAAACACCGTGGCCCTTGTTTGCTGCCCGCGTTGCGGGTATGCGCCGGGGGCTGCGGTCAATGCGGTGGCGTCTGCGGTCAATGACACGGGGCGATGTGGCTGCCACAGTGGGCGCATGAACCCCACTGTCACTGATGCTGCTGCCGCTGAAGCGGTCCGACCCTTGCGCGACCTGCCTGGGCCTGCGCCTTGGCCCATGGTGGGCAATGCCTTGCAAGTCAATCTCAACCAGATGCACCTGGACATGGAGCGCTGGGCCCACCAGTACGGACCGATGGTCCAAATGCACTTGGGGCGCGAGCCTGTGTTGATGATCAGCGATCACGTCTTGATCGCGCGCTTGTTGCGCGAGCGTCCCGATCGCTTTCGGCGCCCAGCGCGCATGCAAGAGGTGATGTCGGGCATGGGGCTGGCCGACGGCGTGTTTGTGGCCGAGGGGGAGCGGTGGGCGCGCCAGCGTCGCATGGTGATGGCCAGCTTCGCGCCGGGGCAGGTCAAGGCCTACTTTCCGCGCTTGCTGCAAGTGGCCGAGCGCCTGCGCGCGCGTTGGCTGCCAGCTGCGAGCACCGCCCAGCCGCTGGACATGCAGGACGAGCTGATGCGCTTCACGGTGGACGTGATCGCGGGTCTGGCTTTCGGCGAAGACGTCGACACCGTCTCATCGGACGACGACATCATCCAGCAGCACCTCAACGTCGTGATGCCCACCATCTGGCGGCGCACGCACAGCCTCGTCCCCTACTGGAAGTGGTTTCAGCTGCCGCGCGACCGTGCGATGACACACAGCGTTGGTGAGGTCAACAAAGCCATTGCCGGGTTCATGGCCCAAGCGCGTGAGCGACTGCGTGAACCAGAGCGCCGTGCTGCGCCGCAAAACCTCCTGGAGGCCATGCTTGTGGCCGCCGATGAGCCGGGCAGCGGCATGCGCGACGAAGACGTTGTGGGCAATGTGTTCACGATGTTGGTTGCGGGCGAGGACACCACCGCCACCAGCCTGAGTTGGCTGCTGTACCTGCTGAGCCGCGAGCCGGATGCAATGGCCCGCCTGCTTGCGGAGCTGGCGCATGCTTTGCCGCAAGACATGTCCACCTGGACCTCGGCCCACTTGGATCAATTGGGTTACCTGGAGGCTTGCATCCACGAGAGCATGCGCATCAAACCTGTGGGGCCTCTCAATGTGATCGAGCCGGTGGCCGACACGGTGATCAATGGCGTGCTGGTGCCCAAAGGCACGGCCATCGTCATGTTGATGCGACTGGATGGCATGCGCGACGCGCATTTTGAGCAGCCTCAGCGCTTCATGCCGGAGCGTTGGCTGCCGCAAGCCGCCCCGCCTTTGGCCCCGGAGCATCCCAAGCGCCTGCTCATGCCCTTTGGCTCTGGACCTCGCATCTGCCCCGGGCGCTATCTGGCCATCTTGGAGATCAAGCTGGTGGCCGCCATGCTGCTGAGGCACTTCCAGCTGGACGGGATTGACACGCCCGATGGGGGCGAGGTGCGAGAGCACATGGCGATGGCCATGACCCCGGTGGGCTTGACGATGCGGCTGTCGCCGCGAGCACTCACAGCATGACCTGCGTGCCCAGTTCAACCACCTGGTTGGCGGGCAAGCGGTAGTACGTGGCCGCGCCTTCGGCCTGACGCGTCATCCACGAGTACATGGCGCAACGCCAGGCGGGCAGGGCGCCCGGGCCGTCCACGATCGAGGCCCGCGCCACAAAGAAGGTGGTGCTCATGGGTTCAAGCGACAGCCCAGGGTGGCGCATCAAGCTGAGCGCTGCCGGGATGTCAGGGTCTTCGCGGAAGCCGAACTTCACTGAAGCGGCGAACACGCCGGGCGCCAAGTCCACCACGGTCAAGCGGTCCTCTTGGCGCACATAAGGCGCGTTGTCGTTGAGAACGTGCAAGAACACGGTTTGCTCGTGCATGACCTTGAAATGCTTGAGGTTGTGGAACAGCGCGCTGGGCACGATGGTGGGGTCAGACGTCAGGTACACCGCGGTGCCAAACACATGCGGCACATCGGGCCGTGGGCTGTCGATGAAGTCCTGCATGGGGATGTCGATCTTGCGGCGCTGATCGGCCACCAGGCCCGAGCCTTCCTTCCAGGTGGTCAGCATCAAGAAAATCATGCCGCCCAGCGTCAGCGGGAACCAGCCGCCTTCGCCCAGCTTGCTCAGGTTCGAGGCAAAAAAGCCCAGCTCCAGCAGCGTGAAGGCGCCCAGCACGATCAAGGTAGGGCGGCGCAAGGTGCGCGCCTGGATGCGCGTCACGAACGCGGTCAACAAGGTGGTGATGATCATGGTGCCCGACACGGCAATGCCGTAAGCCGCAGCCAAAGCACCCGAGGACTTGAAGGACAGCACCAGCGCGATGACGGCCAGCAGCATGGCCCAGTTCACGCTGGGCACGTAGATCTGGCCTTTCTCTTTGTCAGAGGTGTGCAAGATGCGCACGCGTGGCAGGTAGCCCAGGCGGCTGGCTTGCAGCGTCATTGAGTACGCACCCGAAATCGTGGCCTGCGAGGCGATGACCGTGGCGGCCGTGGCCAAGATCACCAGCGGGATCAGCCAGGCCTGAGGCGCCATCAAGAAGAAGGGGTTGGACGCCATGCTGGCATCACGCAGCACCAAGGCGCCCTGCCCGAAGTAGTTGACGATCAGGCACGGAAAGACCAGGCCATACCAGGCCATGCGCACGGCCTTGCGGCCAAAGTGACCCATGTCGGCGTACAGCGCCTCACCGCCCGTCAAGGCCAGGAAGACGGCCGAGAGCAGCACAAAGGCGCTGCCCGGATGGTCGATGGTGAAGCGCAGGGCGTACATCGGGTTGATGGCCTGCAACACCATGGGCGTTTGCGCGATGCTGTGCGCACCCATGGCGGCCAGCGTCACGAACCACAGCACGGTGATGGGGCCAAACAAGCGGCCCACGCTGCCGGTGCCCTTTTTCTGGATCAAGAACAAGCCGATCAAGATGCCAATGGTGATGGGCTCGATGAAGTGCTCAAAGCGCGGTGTGGCCACGCTGATGCCCTCGACCGCAGAGAGCACCGAGATGGCGGGCGTGATGATGGCGTCCCCGTAAAACAAGGCGGCGGCAAACACGCCGGCACTGACCACCAGCAGCGATCGGCGTGGCGCGTCGTGCGTCAGGCGGTGGGCCAGCGCGGTCAAGGCCAGCACGCCGCCTTCGCCGTCGTTGTCGTACTTCAGCACGATCCACACGTACTTGACCGACACGATCAGCAGCACGGCCCACAACAGCGCCGACAAGGTGGCCAGCACGGTTTCGGGCGAGATGGGCAAGGCGTGCGGCCCGCTGAAGGCCTCTTTGAAGGCGTACAAAGGGCTGGTGCCGATGTCGCCAAACACGATGCCGAGCGCGGCCAGCGTGAGCGCGCCCAGGCTGGATCCGCCATGTTCATGGCCTGCGGCCGCTGGGGTTGCAGGGTTCAAGGCGCCCGAGGGCAGGCTGTGTGAATCGGATGACATGCGGTCAACTCCGTTGCAAGAAATCGTTCAAGGCGTCAGCACAAAGCGGTAACCCACGCCCACTTCGGTCAAGAAGTGCTGCGGTTGGGTTGGGTCGTCTTCGAGCTTTTGGCGCAGGTGACCCACGTAAATGCGCAGGTAATGGCTGCTGTCGACATAGGCGGGACCCCAAACGTCGCGCAGCAAATGCCGGTGCGTCATGACTTTGCCGGCATTGGCCATCATCACGCACAAGAGGCGGTATTCGATGGGGGTGAGGTGCACGCCCTCGCCAGCGCGGGTGACTTGGCGACGGATCAGGTCGACATCGACCTTGCCAAACTGCACCAGCGGTTGTTCGATCTCGGTGCCACGCCGGGCGCGGCGCAGCATGGCGCGCACACGGGCCAGCAACTCGCCCACGGCAAAGGGCTTGGTCAGGTAGTCGTCGGCACCCGCGTCCAGCACGGCGATCTTGTCGACCTCGGCATCGCGCGCCGACAGCACCAGCACCGGCATGCTGGACCAGGTGCGCAGGTCTTGCACAAACTGCCGGCCGTCGCCATCGGGCAGGCCCAGGTCCAGGATGACCATGTCGGGGTGGCGCGTGCCGGCTTCGATCAGGCCTTGCGCCAGGGTGTCGCTCTCGCTGACGCGGCAGCCTTCGGCTTCGAGCGCCGCGCGCACAAAACGGCGGATGTGCGGGTCGTCTTCGACCAGCAGCACTTGGGGCGAGGTGGCGTTCATGGGCGCACCTCTGGCGCATCCGCAGGGGCTTCGGGTTCGATCGTGGGTGGCGTGCCCAAGGGCAGCGTGAAGCGTACTTCGGCTCCCCCGCTGTCGGGGTTCAGGGCTTCGATGTGCCCCTCGTGAGCTTCCACAATGGCTTGTGCAATGGCCAGCCCCAACCCGACGCCAGGGATGGTGGACTCGGTTTGACCACGCTCGAACACCTGGAACACGTCTTTGAGCTTGTCGGGCGGAAAGCCCGCGCCGCCATTGCACACGCGCACTTGCAGCACCTGGCCTTGGGTGGCCACGTGCACGTCGATGTCGCTGCCCGGTGGGCTGTACTTGCTGGCGTTTTCAAGCAGGTTGCCAAACACACGCTCCATCAACACGGCATCGATGGCCACCAAGGGCAAGGCCGGGGCCAAGTGCACCTTCACTTGCTGAGGCGCCAAGCCATGGCCCAACAACTGGATGCTGGCGCCAATCACTTCTTCGATGGGCTGCCACTCGCGGCGCAAGCGCATGTCGCCCGTTTGCTTGCCGCTTTGCAGCCTGGCCATGTCCAGCAAGTTGCTGACCATGCGGTGCAGGCGCATGGCCTGGTCGCGCATGGCGTGGGCCATGTCTTGCGCAGGACCCGGCAGCGGCGGCTGCGAGATGGTGAGCGCGTCGGCCAGGCCGTAGAGCGATGTCAAGGGCGTGCGGATGTCGTGCGACAAGGCCGACAAGATCGCGTTGCGCACGCGCTCGTCGTTCATCTCCAGCTGCGTGCGCTGGGCCACGTCCACAAAGTGCAGGCGCTCCAGCGCAGCGGCCACCAAGGCGGCCAGTGCCGACAACAAGGGTCGCTGTGCACCCCAGTCGCTCTTGCGCTGGCTGGTCACCACCAAAACGCCTCGGCAACGGGTCGAGCCGGCCAGGTGCAGCACCGCGTGCGCGTCACCGTCGTCACTGTGGTGCACGGCCATGGCACCGGCATGGTCCCGGTAAGTGGCTTGCACGATGAGGGCCAAAGGGCCGTGCTGAGCGCCGAGGCGTTCGCTGGCATCGGGCAGCCACAGCTTGAGGTGGGCCTGCCACTGGTCTTGCACAAAGGCTTGCGTGGCCTCTTGCACCTGCTCAACCGACAAGGCGCTGCCCAATTGGCTGGCCAGCGCATACAGCGCTTGAGACTGCCGCGCAGCCGCTTGCGATTGCTGGGCGCGCTCGCGCAGGCCATTGGCCAGGTGGCCGATCACCAGCGCCACCGTGAGCATCACGGCAAAGGTCATGAGGTACTGCGTGTTGCTGACCGCAAACGACCACCGGGGTGGCACGTAGAAAAAGTCAAACAAGGCCACGCTCAAGAAGGACGCCAGCACCGCTGGGCCACGGCCCAAGCGCGTGGCAATCAAGACCACGGTGAGCAAGAACAGCATGACCGTGTTGACCGGATCGAGCCAGTCGTGCAGGGGCAAGGTCAAGGCCGTGGTCAGGGCGCACGCCAGCACGGCCAGCAGGTGCGGGTGCCAGGTGGTCAGACCCGATCTGGCCAAAAATTGGAGCAGGGCGTGGTGCATGGTGTGGGTGTCAACCTCGATGCCACCAGCGTAGGTCGGCGGGCATCTCGGTGTCGGAAATTCTGGCAGCCCCACCGTAAAAATGGCATAAAAATGCTGCGGCGCAGCACGTCTTTTTTACCCCTACGATGGCGTTTTTGACATGGACCCCACATTCCCAGCCTTCGGAGCCAGCGCATGAGCGACTTCCCCCAAGACATCTACACCGAACCCCATCCCGTCGACGTCGACACCCTCAAGAACCTGGGGCCGCTCAGCGGCATGGCCGGTGTGTGGCAGGGCACGCGGGGCTTGGACATCAAGCCCAAAGCCGAGGGCGCCAAGAAGCAGGCCTTCGACGAGCGCATCGAGCTGCAACCCATCGACCCCCAAACCAACGGCCCGCAACTGCTGTACGGGGTGCGCTACCACACCCACGTCACCATGGCCGAGAAGGTCAAGTCCTACCACGACCAGGTCGGCTAATGGTTGTGGGAGCCCGCTTCGGGCACGGTCATCCACACGCTGACGATTCCGCGCGGTCAAACCGTGCTGGCCACAGGCCAAGCCAGCGCCGATGCGCGCCAGTTCACGCTCAAGGCCACGCGCGAAGCCGGCCAGATCAGCGACATCCCGTTCTTGGCGCATGCTTTCAAGACCACCGAGTTCACCATCGAGGTCACCATCAACGACGATGGCACCTGGTCTTACGACGAAGACACCGTGCTGGCGATCCGCGGCCAAGCTGAGCCCTTCCACCACCGCGACCGCAACACCCTGAGCAAGGTGGCCGAGCCCACGCCGAACCCCTTGGCGCAAGGCCTCTACAAGGCTTGATCAGGCCTGCGTGAGCGGGATCAGACCGCGTGCACTTGGTGCGCGGTCCAGTCCGGGTTGGGTTGCAATTCGGCGCGGTGTGCCAGCACCGCCTCGCGCACGAGCGGCATCATGTGCGGCGCGCCGTCGGCATCGATCTTGGCGATCAGCAGGCGGCGCATGCGAGGCTCCCAAAACTTGTGGATGTGCTCGGCGATGTCTTTGCGCGCGGCCTCGGGGTCGGGCATGGTCTGGAAAAACTCGCCAATGCGGTTGGCCATGTGGACCAGGTTGTCGACGTCCATGGTGTGATCCTTCAATCGATGCGGTGGGTGGCTTGGGGCACGCTCAGCCCAAAGCGATCGGGGTGGGTGTAGGCCACGAAGTCATGGCCGCGCGCGAAGCCCGCCAAGGCCAGGTTGCCGCGCGCTGCCGTGTCCACAGCCAAAGCCGTGGGCGCTGACACCGCCACGAGCGCGCCCACGCCCGCTACCATGGCCTTTTGCACCATCTCGAAACTGGCGCGGCTGGTGATGGCGATGAAGCCGCTTTGTGTGTCAACGCCGGCTTTGACCAGGGCGCCAATGAGCTTGTCGAGCGCGTTGTGGCGGCCCACGTCTTCGCGCAGCAGGGCGATGTCGCCGCTGGCATGGCAGTACGCGGCTGCGTGTGTGGCCCCAGTGAGTCGCTGCATGGCTTGGGTGTCTCGCAACAGGCCCATGGCGCGGCTCACGGCCGCTGCGGTCAATTGCACCGCCTGCACGGGCGCGAGCGTGCGCTGCACTTCTGAGAGGCTGTCGGTGCCGCACAGGCCGCAACCGGTTTTGCCGCTCAAGGTGCGGCGGCGCTCTTTGAGGCGCCATTCGCATGCGGCCGAGATGGTGAGCTGCACCTCGGTGCCATCGCACACCTCGTGTACCTCGATGCCATAGACATCGCTGGCGCTGGTGACCAGGCCTTCGCTCAAGGCAAAGCCCAGCGCGAAGTCTTCGAGGTCGGCTGGGCTGGCCATCATCACCGCGTGCGAGATGCCGTTGAACACCATCGCAATCGGCACCTCTTGCGCCAGCCAGTCGGGTCGCGTTTGCGCGCGGCCGTCCTGCCAGCCATGCACCATGTGCTGGCTGACGCCCGCGAGGTGCTTGACCTCATCAAGCATGGGTACCTTCTTGGCCCTGATGCAGCAGGTCCATTTGCTCGCGGTTGAACGTTGCGTAACGCTGCTGCCATTCAGACGGCTGCGCCACGGCCACCACCTGCACGGCGGTCACTTTGTACTCGGGGCAGTTGGTGGCCCAGTCCGATGAGTCCGTGGTGATCACGTTGGCGCCCGACTCAGGGAAGTGGAAGGTCGTGTAGACCACGCCGGGCTGCATGGCTTCGCTCACGTTGGCTCTCAGCACCGTGCGGCCCGCGCGGCTTTCAATGCCCACCCAGTCGCCCGTTTTGACGCCACGCTCTTGCGCGTCGTGTGGGTGCAGGTCGAGCACATCTTCGCTGTGCCACTCGTTGTTGGCCGTGCGACGGGTTTGAGCGCCCACGTTGTATTGCGACAGGATGCGGCCCGTGGTGAGCAAGAGCGGGAACTTGCGCGTGACCTTTTCTTCGCTGGGCACGTACTGGGTATTGAAAAAGCGCCCCTTGCCACGCACGAACTTGTCGATGTGCATGATGGCGGTGCCGGCCTCATCGGTGTCTTCGTTGCAAGGCCATTGCACGCTGCCCAGGCGCTCGATCTTGGCGTAGCTCACACCACGGAAGGTGGGCGTCAGGTCGGCGATCTCTTGCATGATCTGCTCGGGGTGGTCGTAGTGCATGTCGTAGCCCAGCGCTTGGGCCAGTTTGACGGTCACTTCCCAGTCGGCAAAACCGGCTTGAGGCGGCATGACTTCGCGCACACGGCTGATGCGACGCTCGGCGTTGGTGAAGGTGCCATCTTTTTCAAGGAAAGAGCAACCGGGCAAGAACACGTGCGCGAACTTGGCGGTTTCGTTCAAGAAGATGTCTTGCACCACGATGCAGTCCATGGCCGACAAGGCCGCTTCGACATGCTGCGTGTTGGGGTCTGACTGGACGATGTCTTCGCCCTGGCAATACAGACCCTTGAAGCTGCCATCGAGCGCGGCTTCGAACATGTTGGGGATGCGCAGGCCCGGCTCGGGGCTGAGCGTCACGCCCCATGCGCCTTCAAACAGCGTGCGCGTGGTCGTGTCTGAGATGTGGCGGTAGCCCGGCAACTCGTGCGGAAAGCTGCCCATGTCACAACTGCCTTGCACGTTGTTCTGACCGCGCAGCGGGTTGATGCCCACGCCTTCGCGGCCCACCATGCCGCAGGCCATGGCCAGGTTGGCGATGCCCAGCACCATGGTCGAGCCTTGTGCGTGTTCGGTCACGCCCAGGCCGTAGTAGATGGCCGAGTTGCCGCCGGTGGCATACAGGCGCGCGGCGGCCCGCACGTCATCGGCCTTGACGCCGGTGACTTGCTCAAACGCCTCGGGCGAGTTCTCAGGCAGGGCCACGAAGTCGCACCACTGCTGGAAGCTGACGCTGTCGCAGCGCTGCTGCACGTAGTCCTTGGCCACCAGGCCTTCGGTCACCACCACGTGGGCCATGGCGGTGATCATGGCCACGTTGGTCCCCGGCTTGAGCGGCAGGTGGAAGTCGGCACGCACGTGGGGGGACTCGACCATCGCGGTTTTGCGTGGGTCCACCACGATGAGCTTGGCGCCTTGGCGCAGGCGCTTTTTCATGCGTGAGGCGAACACGGGGTGGGCATCGGTGGGGTTGGCGCCGATCACCATGATCACGTCGGCATGCTCCACCGACTTGAAGGTTTGCGTGCCGGCCGAGGTGCCCAGCGTTTGGCCCAAGCCATAGCCTGTGGGCGAGTGGCACACGCGGGCGCAGGTGTCGACGTTGTTGGTGCCAAAGGCGGCGCGCACCAGCTTTTGCACCAGGTAGGCTTCTTCGTTGGTGCATCGGCTGGAGGTGATGCCGCCCACCGCATCGCGGCCATGTGTGGCCTGGATCTGCTTGAAGCGCGAGGCCGCAAACGACAAGGCCTCGTCCCAACTGACCTCGCGCCATGGGTCGGTGATCTTGTCGCGCACCATGGGCTTGGTGATGCGGTCTTGGTGGGTGGCGTAACCCCATGCAAAGCGGCCCTTGACGCAGCTGTGGCCTTCGTTGGCCTTGCCGTCTTTCCAGGGCACCATGCGCACCACGGTGTTGCCCTTCATCTCGGCCTTGAAGCCGCAGCCCACGCCGCAGTAGGCGCAGGTGGTGATGACGCTGTGCTCGGGCTGACCGTAGAAGATGATGGACTTTTCTTGCAGCGTGGCCGTGGGGCACGCCTCGACGCACGCGCCGCAAGACACGCACTCGCTGCTCATGAAGGGCTCGTCTTGGCCCGGCGAGACGCGGCTGTCAAAGCCCCGGCCCGAGATGGTCAAGGCGAAGGTGCCTTGCGTTTCTTCACAGGCACGCACGCAGCGGTTGCACACGATGCACTTGCTGGCGTCGTAGGTGAAGTAGGGGTTGGACTCGTCCTTGTGGCTGTCGCAATGGTGCGCACCGGCCACGCCGTCCACCTCTTTGCCGCCGGTGCCGTAGCGCACATTGCGCAGGCCCGTCACGCCGGCCATGTCCTGCAGCTCGCAGTTGCCGTTGGCGCTGCAGGTCAGGCAGTCGAGTGGGTGGTCGCTGATGTAGAGCTCCATCACGCCTTTGCGCAGGTCTTGCAGCTTGTCGGTTTGCGTGCGCACCACCATGCCGGCTTCGGCAGGCGTCGTGCACGAGGCAGGGTAGCCCTTGCGGCCCTCGACTTCAACGAGGCACAGTCGGCACGAGCCAAAGGGCTCCAGGCTGTCGGTGGCGCACATCTTGGGCACCTGGATGCCTGCGTCTACCGCAGCGCGCATCAGCGACGTGCCTTTGGGCACGGTCACGTCAAAGCCGTCGATGGTCAAAGACACGGTCTCTGAGGATTCACGTGCAGGCGTGCCGTGGTCGATGTCAAGCTTGAGGTGTTTGAGCATGTGGGGCTCCTAAAGCGGCCAAGTGCAGCAGCGTGTTCAGGCGGCCTTGGGCTGGGCATCGGCCAGACCAAAGTCTTGTGGGTAGTGGTTCAATGCCGACAGCACCGGGTAGGGCGTCATGCCCCCCATGGCGCACAGGCTGCCGTGCAGCATCGTGTCGCACAGGTCGCGCAGCAGGTGGACTTGTTGCTCGCGGTTGCGGCCATCGGCAATGCGGTCGATGACCTCCACACCCCGGGTCGAGCCAATGCGGCAGGGCGTGCACTTGCCGCAGCTCTCAAGCGCACAGAACGCCATCGCGTAGCGCGCCAGCTGGGCCATGTTGGCCGTGTCGTCGTGCGCCACGATGCCACCATGGCCCACCACCGCACCCATGGCGGCATAGGCCTCGTAGTCCAGCGGCACGTCCCATTGGGACTCGGGCACATAGGCACCCAAGGGGCCGCCCACTTGCACGGCCTTGATGGGGCGGCCACTGCGGCTGCCGCCGCCGAAGTCGTACAGCAGCTCGCGCAGGCTCAAACCAAAGGCCTTTTCAACCAGGCCCGCGTGCTTGAGGTTGCCGGCCAGCTGGAAGGGCAGGGTGCCCTTCGAGCGGCCCATGCCGTGGTCGCGGTAATGCGCTGCGCCCTTGGCCAGGATGATGGGCACGCTGGCCAGCGTGATCACATTGTTGATCACCGTGGGCATGCCGAACAGGCCCTCGATGGCGGGCAGTGGCGGCTTGGCGCGCACCACGCCACGCTTGCCCTCGATGCTCTCGAGCATGGCGGTTTCTTCGCCACACACGTAAGAGCCGGCGGCCTTGCGCACTTCCAATTCAAATGCCTTGCCGGTGCCACACACATGGGTGCCGATGAAGCCAGCTTGGGTGGACAGGGCGATGGCCTGATTCAAAGTGTCGATGGCGTGCGGGTATTCCGATCGCACGTAGATGAAGCCTTTGGTGGCACCCACGGCCAGTGCGGCAATGGCCATGCCCTCGATCAGCATGAAGGGGTCGCCCTCCATGGTCATGCGGTCAGAGTAGGTGCCCGAGTCGCCCTCGTCGGCATTGCAGACCACGTACTTTTGGGCCGATGCGGTTTGTGCCACGGTGCGCCACTTGATGCCCGCCGGGAAGGCGGCACCGCCTCGACCACGCAAGCCCGAGTCCAGCACCGTTTGCACGATGGTGTCACTGCCCACCGAAACGGCTTGGCGCAGCCCTGCCCAGCCGCCATGGGCTTCGTAGTCGCTCAGGCTGAGCGGGTCGGTCACACCCATGCGGGCAAAGGTCAGGCGCTCTTGCTTGGCCAAGAAGGGGATGGCTTCGGTCAAGCCATGGCCCAGCGCATGAGCACCGCCTTGCAAGAGGCCCGCGTCCAGCAAGCCCTCGATGTCATCGGCCTCGACGGGGCCATAGGCCACGCGGCCTTGCGGCGTGCTGACCTCGACCAAGGGCTCAAGCCAGAACATGCCGCGCGAGCTGTTGCGCACCAGCTCGATCTCCACGCCGCGCGCAGCGCAAGCGCTCACCAAGGCCGTGGCGACCTCATCGGCGCCCACCGCCAAAGCCGCAGAGTCACGCGGCACATAGACCTTGATCGCGCTCATGGCGTGGCCTCCAGGGTTTCTTGCAACAGACGCTGCAGCTTGCCGGCACTGACGCGTGCGTGGACGCGCTCATTGATTTGGATGGCCGGCGAGGAGGCACACAGGCCCAGGCAGTACACGGGCTCCAAGGTCACGGCACCGTCGGCGCGCGTGCTGTGGCTGGTGCATCCCAAGGCCAGTTCAGCCTGCGCCATCAAGGCATCGCCGCCACATGCCTTGCAGGCCTCTGCTTGGCAGACCTGAATCACGTGCTTGCCCGGGGGCGAGCTTCGGAAGTGGTGGTAGTAGGTGATCACACCATGCACCTCGGCGCGCGACAGGTTCATGGCCTGGGCGATCTCAGGCACGGATTCGCTCGGGATGTATCCCATGGCGTCTTGCACCGCGTGCAGCAGCGGCAAGAGGCCGCCAGGCTGGTCTTTGTGCTGCGCCAGCAGGGGCTGCAGCAGCTGTGATTGGTCTGCGTTGAGCGCGGGGCGCGTCGGCGCTGTGTTGAGGGGAGGGGCTGCCTTCATGGTGTGTTTGCCTCGTTGGTGGCCCACTCGGCACAGAGCGGACCACCCTTGTGAGGTGTTCCGCGCTGGCTGTGAGCAAACTGTGTATCAGTCGGGTCAGTGAAAAATCAGACGCAGGGCCGCAGCCCCGCTCACAGGGGTCAATTGAAGAACTTGGCCACGCTCAATGCCGTGCGGTAGATGCCCCACGCAAGCGGGATGCCCACGGCCGCCCAAGCCAGCAAAGCGATGGCGGGGTTGGCGCTGATCGATGCCTGGCCCGAGCCCGAGCCGCTGGCTTGCGACGCCACGGCTCGGTCGTGCGCCAGGCGTTTTTCTTCGGCCAGCTCGGCGTCGGTCATGAAGTACTTGGGGTCGACAGGTCGGACCAGCAGGTTGCAGATCAGCCCGACCACCAGCATGCCCACCAGGATGTACATGGTTTGGTTGTAGACCTGCTCGCGCGGAAGGCCCAGACCAATCTGGTAGTCGCGCATGTAGTTGACGACGACCGGGCCCAAGATGCCGGCCGTGGCCCATGCCGTGAGCAGGCGACCGTGGATGGCGCCCACCATCTGTGTGCCGAACAAGTCAGCCAGGTAGGCAGGCACGGTGGCAAAGCCGCCGCCATACATGCTCAAGATCAGGCAGAAGGCCGCCACAAACATCAGCTTGTTGCCGCTCATGGCGCTGGCGGGCACGCTGGCATACAAGGCACCGCCCAGTACGAAGAACACCACATAGGTCAGCTTGCGGCCCAACTTGTCAGACAAGCTGGCCCAGAAGAAGCGGCCACCGATGTTGAACAGGCTCAACAAGGCGGTGAAGCCCGCAGCCACCACGGCGATGTCTTTGAGTTGGGTTTTGTCGAGCTGGGCAAACTTGGCTTGCACCCCAATCAGGCTGCCGCCAAACACCTCTTGCAGCATGGGGCTGGCCATCCCGATCACGCCGATGCCGGCCGACACGTTCATGCACAAGACCATCCACACCAGCCAGAACTGAGGGATGCCCCAAACCTTGCTCACGTGCACATGGCCACGGGTGATCATGGCGTTGTTGGCTTGCGCAGGGGGTGGGGTCCAGCCTTCAGGCTTCCAGTTCGATGCGGGCACGCGGTAGCCCAAGGCGCCGGCCATCATGAAGACGAAGTAGATCAGGGCCATGACCACGAAAGTGGGTGCTACGCCAATGTTGGTGTCGGTGGCAAAGCGCTTCATCAGCTCGGCCGCCAGGGGCGAGCCGATCATGGCGCCGCCGCCAAAGCCCATGATGGCCATGCCGGTGGCCATGCCACGGCGGTCAGGGAACCACTTGATCAAGGTGCTGACGGGCGAGATGTAGCCCAGCCCCAGCCCAATGCCGCCAATCACGCCCGAGCCCAGCAACATCAACCAGAACTGGTGCAGGTGCACACCCAGCGCCGAGATCAACATGCCGCCACACCAGCACAACGCGCTGACCACGCCGGCGCGGCGCGGGCCGACGCGCTCGAGCCAACCGCCCCACAGGGCCGCTGAGCTGCCCAGCAGCACGAAGAAGAGGGTGTACATCCAACCCAGCGTCGAGACTTTCCAGTCGCAGGTGGTGGTGAACAGCTCGGCAAAGAAGCCGACGTCAGGGCCGCACTTGATGGGCTCTTTGATGCCCAGCGCCTTGGACAGCGGCAGCCAGAACACCGAAAAGCCATAGGCCATGCCAATGCACAGGTGGATGGCCAAGGCTGCCGGCGGGACCAGCCAGCGGTTGAAGCCGGGCGCAGCAATGATGCGTTCTTTGGACAAGAAGCCGCCCTCAGCGCCGCCGCCCTTGCTGGGCGAGTCGAGTGTGTGCGTGGTCATGTGGGTCTCCTATTCGCCACGGTTGTAGGGTCAGGTGTCGCCATTGACTTATGCCATGAGGACACACCCCC
>JAVLFO010000711.1:0-3716 GCA_046052805.1 Aquabacterium sp.
GCTGCTGAGCCGCTACACCGACTCTGACGTGCCTTACGCCGATGCCCTGCCCACCGCCGGCAGCTTGTTGGGCCAGTGGCTCTTGGCACGCAAGCGCATTGAAAACTGGCCCTGCTGGCTGGCGGTCAACCTCATCAGCATGGCCTTGTTCGCACACAAGGCACTGTGGCTGACGGTGCTGCTCTATGGCCTGTTTGCGCTCATGTCGGTGTGGGGCTGGCGACAGTGGCACAAAGCCATGGCGCAGGGGGCGCGCGCATGAGCGCTTTGGTGGTGGCCTTGCTGGGCGCAGAGAGCACGGGCAAAACCGTGTTGGCCACCGAGTTGGCCCGCGTGCTTCAGGGACGTGGTGTTGACGCGGTGATGGTGCCTGAGGCCTTGCGGATGTTTTGCGATCAGCACGCCCGAACCCCGCATCCGCATGAACAGGCGGCGATTGCTGCCGAGCAAACCCGCTGCATTGCACACGCGGCGCAGCAGCATCAGGTGGTTTTGGCCGACACCACGGCGCTCATGACAGCGGTCTACAGTGAGTTTGTGTTTGGCGATACCTCGCTGTATGCACAGGCTCTGCAAGACCACGCGCGGGCCGACATCACCCTCTTGACCAGCCTGGACCTGGCTTGGCGCAGTGATGGCATCCAGCGCGATGGCGAACACGTTCGTGAGCCCGTTGACACCTTGATCCGCACCGCCTTGCAAGGCGCCGGCATGGGCTACGCCGTGGTGGCGGGGCAGGGCATCAGCCGTGTGCAAAACGCCTTGACGGCCATCGAGCACCGCTTGGATGCGCCAGCGCGCGAACGTCGCGCGGCCAGTGGCACGCGCTGGCGTTGGTTCTGCGACAACTGCGACGATGGCGAGTGCGAGCAGCACTGGCTGCCGCGCCCATCCTCACTGCAGCGTAGATGAGCCGGGTGGCGTTTGCGCGCCGTCGGTGAACAGCTCGCTGGTGTCGATCGGATCGAAGACGTACTTTTGGCCGCAGAACTCGCAGCCGATTTCGACCTGACCTTGCTCGGCGACGATCGAGTCGATCTCTTCGCGCCCCAGGCTGCGCAACATCTGCGCTACGCGTTCGCGCGAGCAGGTGCAGGCAAATCGGGGGGCCGTCGCGCCCGTCATCGGCTCGAATTTGCGCACGTCTTCTTCCCAGAACAAGCGGCGCAAGATGGTGTCGGCGTCCAGTGTCAGCAGCTCTTCTTGCTTGAGCGTGGACGCCAGGTGAGCGATGCGGTTGTAGTGCTCGTTCAAGCCGATCTCGTCTTCATGGTGGCTGCCGGCGGCCAGGTTGCCCTCGCCCTGGATGGGCAGGCGCTGGATCAACAAGCCGGCGGCCACCTCGTCGTTGGCGGCCAAGATGAGTTTGGTGTCGAGTTGCTCAGACTGCAGCATGTAGTGCTCCAGCACCTGGCTGATGTCGTGCAGCGGCTCGCCGGCGTCACCGTGCAATGGCACCACGCCTTGGTAGGGCTGCTGGCCGGGCAGACGGTCTTTGGGGTCCAGGGTGATGGCGCAGCGGCCTTGGCCTCGCACGTTGACCATCACTTCCAGAGGCAGCCGGCCGTTGTCAGACGCGGGCAGCTCACCGACCACCTTGGCCGTGGTCCGAAACGACAAGTCCGGCTGCACTTCGGTCACGGCCAGCTTGACCGGGCCGTCGCCAAACACCTGCATGACCACGGCGCCGTTGAACTTGATGTTGGCTTGCATCAGGACGCCAGCTGCGGTCATCTCGCCCAGCATGCGACGCAGCGGCGCATCGAAGGGCTCGCCCTCTTGGCGGCGACGCAACACCTCTTGCCAGCCGTCGGTCAGGCGGACCAGCATGCCGCGCACTGGCAGGCCTTCGAACAAAAACTTGTGCAATTCACTCATGGGTTCACTTTGATGGCGCATCAATGCGCACCAGATCGGTCTTGTATTGGGTGGCCTTGGTCACATAAAACGACGTACCCACCCGCATGCGGATTTTTTCAGCGTCGGTGAGGGGCCTGACCGCTTTGGCAGGTTGACCCAGGATCAGCATCCCGTCTTCGAACACCTTGCCCTCGGTCACCAGCGCGCCAGCGCCAACCAGGCACTCTTTGCCGATCACCGCGCCATTGAGCACCACGGCCTGGATGCCAATCAAGGCGCCATCGCCCACCGTGCAGCCATGCAGCATGGCCTGGTGCCCGATGGTGACGTCGGTGCCCACGGTCAAGGCAAAGCCAATGTCAGTATGCAGCACCGCGCCTTCTTGCACATTCGAGCGCTCGCCAATCACGATGGGCTCGTTGTCACCCCGCAAACTGGCTTGCGACCACACGCTGCTGCCCTCGGCCAAGCGCACGGTACCCATCACGTCAGCCGATTCGGCCACAAAAGCCGTCGGGTGAACGTCAGGGATCTGGTCTTTGATGCGGTAGATGGCCATGGCAGGCACAAGCGCTGTGGGCGCTCAAGCTGGGGTGGGGATGCCTGATTCTATGGGTCTTGACCCCCTTGCGTTGTGCCACAGGCCCCCAAGAACCTATGATCGGCGTTGATTCTGCGAAATCCGCTGGCGAAGGCTTGGGCGCAGGTTCGCCATCCCCTCCATCCCATCTCGTTTGTCGCATGCTGATCCTGCTGTCTCCGGCCAAGAGCCTTGATTACGATACGCCGCCCACTACATCGCGCCACACGCTGCCGCAGTTCATTGACGAGTCCTCGGCTTTGATAGATGTGCTGCGCCCTTACACCCCGGCGCAAATCGCGTCCTTGATGGACCTGAGCGATGCCTTGTCGACCCTGAATGTGGCGCGTTACGGCGCATGGTCGCCCGAGTTTTCAAAGCACAACAGCAAACAAGCGGTGCTCGCGTTCAATGGCGACGTCTACGAGGGCCTGGCGGCCAACACCTTGACCGAGTCCGACCTGGCGTGGGCGCAAACGCACGTGGGCATCCTCAGTGGCTTGTATGGCCTGCTTCGCCCCCTGGACTGGATGCAGCCTTATCGCCTTGAGATGGGCACCAAGCTGCCCAACCCGCGCGGCAAAGATTTGTATGCGTGGTGGGGCGACACCTTGGCCGAGCACATTGATCAATGTCTGGCGGCGCAGGGCAGCGACACCGTCATCAACCTGGCCTCGCAAGAGTATTTCAAGGCCGTCAAACGCAAGGCCTTGAAGGCCCGCGTGGTCGAATGTGTCTTCGAAGACTTCAAAGCTGGGCAGTGGAAGATCATCAGCTTCCATGCCAAGCGGGCGCGCGGCCTGATGGCTCGTCACGCGGTGACCCACCGGGCAAAGACGCCCAAGGACTTGTTGGACTTCAACGCAGAAGGCTACGCGCACGATGCCGCTGCTTCAGCGCCCGATCGATTGGTGTTTCGTCGGCGCTTGGGCGACTGAGCTCCTCTTGACTTGACGGTGCAGGCCCTTGCGATGACGCAACAAACCTTGACCCCCGAGTTGCTGGCCTGGTTGGACGACAGCATGCGCGCAGGCCATAGCGGCATGACCCTGTTCGAGTCGATGTTGTCCAGCGGATGGGACGCTGGCGCCGCAGCGCAGGCTTTGGCGCAGGCTGGCCTGGCCTTGTCCGCAACACCACTGGTGCCGCTTGAGGTGCCACACATCGGCACGGGCGATCAGGGGCGAGTCTGGGCGCACGACAAAGAGGTTCACATCTGCCTCCAGATGACGGCACCTCGGCTGACGGTTTTAAGTGGCCTGTTGTCAGCGCCGGA
>JAVLFO010000712.1:0-4508 GCA_046052805.1 Aquabacterium sp.
CAGATGTGTATAAGAGACAGGATCATGGTGACCTCCAACACGGGTCCACAGATCAATTGGTACAAGTTTTTCCCCAATGCGCTTTGGGCCAATGAACCTGGCTCAAAGCAATACGCGTGGAAAGACATGCCCATGCCGCTTTGCTGGAAAGACGGCAGGTTGATGCCCGTGAGCACACTCTGAAATTGTGGCTCATAGAAAATCAAATGCTGCGCATCTGTGGCGCGCAGCGAATCGGCCAATTTCTTTTGCGTTGGATAGAGCGCCTTGCGATCTACCTCTGTGAGCGTGTTGAAACTGCCAGGCCCTGGCTCATTGACCAAATCGGTGCCCAGCACATACGGGTGACCAACAAAGAATTTCGCGGCAAATGCTTGCGCTTTGGCAAGGTGATCAATGAGCCCCACGCCGTCTGGGCCTGGCTTGTTGGCGTAGAAGTAGTCCCAGGCGGCTTTTTGTGCGGGGTCTTTTGAATATCCATCAGGAAACGGATATTTCTTGGGATCGGTTGGTAAACCACCCGTGTTCACGGCCCACGCAGGAAAGCCCTCACCCCCAAATGCCTCGTTGAACATGTCTTGGTGGTAATCGAGCAAGGTGTAAATGCCCCGACTGGCCAGCATGTCGACGACTTGCCTGATCTGTCGGACATAGCCTTCGTCGTACACGCCAGGCTGCGGTTCAACCCCCACCCACAACATGCCCAATCGAACCGCATTGAAGCCATTGGCCTTGAGGAAGTCAGCGTCGTCTTCACCAAAACCGATGGCTTGCGGCGTGTAGGGCGGACGCTTGTTCACGACATTCGTGCCATGCACGATGACCACGCGCCCTTGCGCATCGGTCAGCCAGCGGCCGCTGTGAGAGAGGTGTTGAGCTTGGGCGGCGCCCATCAGCACCCAAGCGCCAACAAGCCACATGACCGTGAGGCGCCAAATGGACATTCGATTCAATGAACTGTTCATGGCCAAAGCTTCAGTAACGAGTGGTCAACATGGCCACGATGTTGTCGGAAACTGGTGTTCATTGACATCAGATTTACCCTAGGTCAGCCCGTTTCTGCCGTGTCGGTCTGCACGTTTGCCGCGACACGGTGGGCCTTTTTCTCGCACCACACAGCCGGTATTGGCCCACCATGTCGAGATGCATCGCCAAGAGATCGACCTTGAGACCACGCCCACGCTGGGGCATATCGGGAAGTACCGGATATTGCAAAAGCTGGGCGAAGGCGCCACCAGCGAGGTTTTCCTGTGCCACGACGACTTCCATGACCGCGATGTGGCGGTCAAACGGGTGCGCTCATCGGCCTTGAGCGACGCGGTCGACGGGCCGGTATACGCCAGGTTCTTTGCCGCCGAAGCGGCGCTGGTCGGCCGCTTGCAGCACCCGAACGTGGTGCAAATTTACGATGCGGTGCCCGACCCGGTCTCACCCTATGTGGTGATGGAGTACGTGCCGGGGACCACGCTGCGTGCCTTTTGCCGCGCCGACCAGTTGCTGCCCCTGGAGCTGATCGTTGAAGTGAGCTTCAAGTGCGCGATGGCACTGGGCTATGTGTACCGGCAGGGCCTGATCCACCGCGACGTCAAGCCGGCCAACATCTTGGCCATCACCAACGCGGCCGGCGAGGTGACCGACGTCAAGATCACCGACTTTGGCAGCGTGCTCAACCTGGCGGCCGAGTCCACCCAGGTCCACCAAGTGGGGTCCCTGGCTTACATGGCGCCGGAGCAAATCGACGGGCAGGTGCCCGACTGCCGTGCCGACATCTATGGCATGGGTGCGGTGGTGTACCACCTGATCGCCGGCAAGCCGCCTTTTGACGCGCCCTCGCAAGCGGCGCTGATGAACCTGATCTACAACCAAGCGCCCGCCCCGCTGTCGGGCTTGCGCGCGGGGGTCGATGAGGCCGTGGACCGGGTGGTGCTCAAGGCACTGGCCAAAGACCCGAAAGACCGCTACCCGAACTGGGGTGACTTTGCCCAGGCGCTCTCGGGCCTGATCAGCGACCGAAAGGTGCCGCGTGGGCACTTGCAAGGCGTGCTCGACTCCGAGCGCTTCAACCTGCTGCGCGCCCTGGACTTTTTCTCACAGTTCGGCGATGTGGAGCTGTGGGAGGTGGTGCACCGCGCCAAGTGGCAGCGCTTCTCGTTTGGGCACGCGCTGTACCGCCGTGGCGAGGAGGGGCGCACCTTCCACATCATTGCGCAAGGCAGCGTCGAGGTGTATCGCAACACCAAGCGTGTGGCGCTGTTGGGCGCGGGCACCTCGGTGGGCGAGATGGCCTATCTGGCGCCCAGCCCCGAGCTGCGCAAGCACAGCACCGACGTGGTGGTCACCGAGCCGGCCACGACGATTTCGTTCAGCCCGGAGGCCATGCAACAGCTCAGCCCAGCCTGCCGGCATCTCTTTGACGAGGCCTTCATTCGGGTGCTGGTGCGGCGCTTGCATGCAGCCCACGAGGCGCTGGCGCACCCACGGCGCATCATGTGAGCGCCCTGTGTCGTCCAAAGTGCAAGGTGATGCGTTGAATGCACAGGCTCGACCAGGTCGGTCGGCGCCAGCTTTGCCTCTACATCCACACCTAGGAGTTCTGACATGCGTGCACTGATTGCCTCCGTTTCCCTGGCCCTGCTCTCGACCCTGGCCCACGCCGGTGAAGCCTGCGACGCCAAAGCCGCTGAAAAGAAGCTGGCTGGCGCCGCCAAGGCCAGCTTCGTCAAGAAGTGCGAGAAAGACGCGGGCGCAGCCGATGCCGGCGCCGCTTGCGCAGCCAAGGCGGTGGACAAAAACGGCAAGGCCCTGGCCGGCGCCGCCAAGGCCAGCTTCGTCAAGAAGTGCGAAAAGGACGCGGCTGCCGCCAAGTGAGCCGCCTCTCAGCTTGCGCTGAGCACACGAAAAAACAGGCCCCGAGGGGCCTGTTTTTGTTTGGGGTGGCTCACTTCTTGGCGTCAGAGGCCTTGGCGGCGGCCTTCTCGGCCTTCTTTGCGGCCTTGTCAGCCTTCTTGGCGGCAGCGGCGCTGGCTTTTTCTGCAGCAGCGGCTTTCTTGGCTTCGGCCTTGTCGGCCTTGGCCTTGGCCTTGGCTTCCTTGTCAGCAGCGGCCTTGGCAGCCTTGTCGGCCGCGGCATCGACCTTGGCAGGCGCGGGGGTCACGGCGGGGGTGGCGGCAGGTGCCTTGGCGGCAGCGGCTTCGGCCTTCGAAGCAGCTTTGGCGGCGGCTTTTTCTGCCTTGGTCAGCTTGGCGGGCGCTTCAGGTGCGGCGACAGGTGCGGGCGCGGTGGCTGTGGCGGGCTTGCTGGCTTTGGGCACCGCAGCAGGGGCGCCCTTGTAGGTGGCGCCGTTGACGGTCAAGCCGGCTGCAGAGAGCTTGGCCGCGCTGGCATCGCCGATGCCCGAGACGCGGTTGACCAGGTCGTTCCAGTCGGTGAAGGGGCCGGTTTTGCGCGCGGCCACGATCTTGGCGGCAATCGCGGGGCCCACGCCCTTGACGCTGTCGAGCTGGGTGGCATCGGCACTGTTGACGTCGATGGCAAACGCCAATGAAGTGAACAGCGCCAGCATGAGGGCGAGCAGTTTCTTGATCATGGATGGACTCCGTGTGGTTGTGGGGTCGAAAGCCGACCTGTGTTCAACGCCGCGCACAGCCACTCGTTGACATGCCAAGCCTTCGCGGCCCATTGTGCATGCGGCTCAAAACGCGGCGTTGAATGCAGATCAAACCGGGTCGGCCGGCGTTGCGAGCCAATAGGACGGATCGCCATAGGCCGCTTTGACGAAGTCGATCCACAAGCGCAAACGCAGTGGCAGGTGCTTGCGTTGGGCAAACACGGCGTAGATGCCGTTGGGGGGCGCGGCAAAGTCATCAAGCACACTGACCAGCCGGCCGGCGCGCACGTCGGCCTCGACCTCCCACCACGAACGCCAGGCCAGGCCCAGGCCCGCCAGACACCAGGCGTGCAGCACCTGGCCGTCGGAGCAATCCAGGCGGGTGCTGGGGCGCACATGCACCAACTGGCCTTCGAGGGTGAACGCCCAACCGCGCGTTTGGCTGGCCTCGGAGCTCAAGGTCAGGCACTCGTGACGCGCCACCTCGCTGGGGTGAACGGGCGTGCCGCGCGCCGCCAGGTAAGCCGGGCTGGCCACGCACAGGCGGCGGTTGTCGGCCAGACGGGCGCTGACCAGGCTGGAGTCGGGCAAGTCGCCCACGCGGATGGCGCAGTCAAAGCCCTCGTTGACCAGGTCAACCAGGCGGTCCGACAAATTGAGCGACAAAGACACCTCGGGGTGCTGCGCCACGAAGCGCGGCACCAAAGGCGCCACATGGCGACGTCCAAAGCCAGCCGGCGCGGTGATGCGCAAGTGGCCACTGGCCTTGACGCCACCGGCGCTGACGCTGGCCTCGGCATTGGCCAGGTCGGCCAAGAGGCGCTGCGCGTCTTCCAAAAAGGCACTGCCCTCGTGGGTGAGGCTCAGGCGCCGCGTGGTGCGCAGCAGCAGCTTGACGCCC
>JAVLFO010000713.1:0-5001 GCA_046052805.1 Aquabacterium sp.
GAGCCAGCAAGGCGTTGAGGTGACCCTGTTCGACGACAGCGCCGACCTGCTGGCCTGCGGCGACCCTTACGCCTTTGACTTTTATGTGACCGACTTGATGCTGCCCAGCGTGGACGGCATCGACCTGATCAAGGTTTTGCGCAAGCGCACCAGCGCAGGCGTGCTGGTGGTCTCAGGGCGGCTGGCGGCCGACACCTTCAAGCAATCGGTCAAAGCCGGCGCCGACATGTACCTCGCCAAGCCCGTGCAGTTTGAGCAAATCGAAGTGGCCATCGAAGCCGTTCAACGCCGCGTGGGCACCTTGGACCCCCAACAAAACACCTGGCGGCTGGACCGCCGAGTGGGCCAACTGATCGCCCCCGACGGCGCCTTGGTGCACCTGAGCGAACGCGACCAAAAGCTGCTCGACTGCTTCATCGAGGCCCAAGGGGAAGTGGTGACCCGTGAATCGCTGATTCAGCGCCTGGGCAGCGCCGCTGACCCTGAAGACTCGGGTGGGCTGAACGGCACCATTTTTCGCCTGCGCCGGCGCATCGAACGCGCCACGCCCGCAGCCGTGCCGCTGGTCGCCAAATCGGGTGTGGGCTACGTGTTTCGTGCGCCGCTCAAGGTGATCTGAGCGCGCCCTAAGTGTCCGCCTGAGGCAGCACCAGTCGGACCGTGGTGCCCTGTGGGCCCGTGTGGGCCACGCAGGCTGTGCCGTGGTGCAGGTCCATGACCCGCTCCACGATGTACAGGCCCAAACCCAAGCCGTGGGCCCCTTGCACATGGTTGCCACGCGCGCCGCGTGTGAAGAGGTGAGGCTGCATGTCTTGAGGTACCCCCCCGCCCGCATCGCTCACGTCGATCACCACGGCGGGCGGCTCAGGCGTGTCGGTGATGCGCAGCCGAACCGCCTCGCCTGGAGGACTGAACTTGAGCGCGTTCGACAGCACGTTGCGCAGCGCCAGCCGCATCAAGCTCATGTCCATCGACACGGTGCGCGTGCCGGTTTCGCGCAGCACCTCAATGCGGTGACGCTCAGGCGCAGGCATGTCGGCCACCGCGATGGCAATCAAAACGTCCAGGTCCGCGTCATCGCGCTGAATGGGATCAGGCCTGGCCAACAAAGAGGCCACGGCCAGCGTGTTGTCGAGGCTGCCCAGCACGTCGCCCAGCACCCCTTGCGCGCGCAACAGCTGCTCAGAGGCATGCCGCTCACCCTTGCCGCTCAAGAAGGCTTGCGCGCTTTGCAAGGCCGCCGACGCGTTGTGCAGCGGTTGGCGCACCTCATGGGCCAGCACGTCCAGCATCTCGGTTCGCTCGCGCAACAAGGCTTGCAACTGCTCCGCGTAGGCTTGCACCTCGGCCCTGAGCTGGGTTTCGCGGTGCAGGGCGGCTTGGGTCTCTTTGAGCTCGGTCAAGTTGGTGACCTGCACCAAAAACCCGATGCCTACGCCATCGACCATGTCTGGGATGTACTCGGCCAGGCAGGGGCGCAGCACCCCGTTGGGTCCAGGTATCACGCGCTCGAACACCTGGCGCTCACCGGCCAGCACCTTGCGCATGAGGGGCTCGTTCTGGGCAAACAGCGCTGGGCCCAGGAGGTCTCGAACGTGGGTGCCCAGCAAGTGGTCTGGGTTGACGCCAAACCACGACTCGTAGGCCCGGTTCGCAAACCGGCACCGCAGGTCGCGGTCCCAATAGGCCAGCATCGTGGGCACACGATCGACCAAGAGCCGCATGTAATCGAATGGGTCAACACGAGGGGAGTTGCTCATGTGATGGTCGTCCTGGAATGCGCGTCAAGGCTCAGATGGTAGCGGGCGGGCGCGTAACATGGCCTCTCGCTTGACTACGATGCCCCATATGCATTCGCCATCGCCCTACCCCCACTTGCTTCAACCTCTGGACCTGGGCTTCACCACGCTGAAAAACCGCGTGTTGATGGGCTCGATGCACACGGGCCTTGAAGATGGCCGAGACCTCAGCCAGCTGGCGGCGTACTTCCGCGAGCGCGCCGAGGGCGGCGTGGGCCTGATCGTCACCGGGGGCTTCTCGCCCAACATCGCCGGGTGGGTCAAGCCTTTGGCAGGACGCATGAGCAGCGCCTCATCGGCCAAACGCCACCAGGGCGTCACGCGTGCGGTTCACGAGGCGGGCGGCAAGATCGCCATGCAGATCCTGCACGCGGGCCGCTACGCGTACCACCCCTTTGCCGTGGCGCCCTCGCGCATCCAGTCGCCCATCTCGCCCTTCACGCCGTTTGAGCTGTCGGCCGCGGGGGTCGAGCGCCAGATCAAGGCCTTCGTGAACAGTGCCGTGCGGGCCCGAGAGGCCGGCTACGACGGCGTCGAGATCATGGGCTCTGAGGGCTACTTCATCAACGAGTTCTTGGCCCAGCACACCAACCAGCGCACCGACGCCTGGGGCGGTGACTACAGCCAGCGCATGCGCCTGCCCATCGAGATCGTCGAGCGCACGCGCCAGGCCGTGGGCCGCGACTTCATCATCATCTACCGCCTCTCGATGATCGACCTGGTGCCATCGGGCAGCGCCTGGTCTGAGGTGCGGCAACTGGGCGTGGCCATCGCCAAAGCCGGCGCCACGATCATCAACACGGGCATTGGCTGGCACGAGGCCCGCGTGCCCACCATCGCCACCAGCGTGCCGCGCGCGGCCTTCACGTGGGTCACGGGCAAGCTCAAGCAAGACTTTGTGGAGGCGGGCATCGACATCCCGCTGGTGACCTCGAACCGCATCAACACGCCCGAGGTGGCCGAAGCCGTGCTGGCCAGCGGCTGCGCCGACATGGTGTCCATGGCCCGCCCCTTGTTGGCCGACGCGCACTTTGTGGCCAAGGCCGCCGCCGGGCGCGCCGACGAAATCAACACCTGCATCGCCTGCAACCAAGCCTGCCTGGACCATGTCTTCCAGAACAAGCGTTCAAGCTGCCTGGTCAACCCACGCGCGTGCCACGAGACCACGCTGAACTTTTTGCCCACCGTGCAGAAAAAGCGCATTGCCGTGGTGGGCGCAGGCCCGGCCGGCATCACGGCGGCCACGCACTTGGCCGAGCGCGGCCACCACGTCACGCTGTTCGACACGGCCGCAGAGGTAGGTGGTCAGCTCAACATGGCGCGCCAAGTGCCGGGCAAAGAAGAGTTCGACGAGATGCTGCGCCACTTTCGCAAACGCATCGAGGTCACGGGCGTGCAGCTCAAGCTCCACACCCGCGTGGACGCGGCCATGCTCGCAGGGTTTGACGAGGTGATCGTGGCCACGGGCGTGAGCCCGCGCAACCCCCAGATCCCCGGGCAAGACCATGCCAAGGTGCTGAGCTACATCGACGTGCTGCGCCACCACAAGCCGGTGGGCCGCAAGGTGGCGGTCATTGGCGCAGGCGGCATTGGCTTTGACGTGGCGGAGTACCTGGTGCACGACCCCGCGCACCAGTCGCCCTCGGTCGACCTGGCCACATGGATGCAGGAATGGGGCGTGACCGACCCGGCCAGCGCCCCAGGCGGCCTGCGCCCGGAAGGCCCCATGCCGCTGCCTGCCGCGCGCGAGGTGGTGCTGCTGCAGCGCAAAAAGGGCAAGCTGGGCAAAGGCCTGGGCAAGACCACAGGCTGGATCCACCGCGCCGCGTTGAAGATGAAAAACGTCGAGATGATCGGCGGGGTCAACTACGAGCGCATTGGCGACGAAGGCCTGCTCGTGAGCTTTGGCGAGAAGCGCGAGAACCCCACCTGGATCGCCTGCGACAACGTGGTGCTGTGTGCAGGCCAAGTGCCCATGCGCACACTGGCAGATGAACTGCAAGCCCAAGGGCGCACGGTGCACGTCATTGGCGGGGCTTTTGAGGCTGGCGAGTTGGACGCAAAGAAGGCGATCGACCAAGCGGCACGGCTGGCCGCCACCCTCTGAGGCGGCCCAGCCGTCAGGCGATCAAATGATCAAGCGGCCTTGCGCTGCGTGACCGCTGCGGCGCCCGCCTTGCGGAAGGTCATCACGCCATCTTCCAGCTTGCCGTTGTGCAGCTGGTCCATGTCCATGGCGTAGTTTTGGTAGAGCTTCCACGGGGCGCGGTCAGCGCCCTTGGGCAGCGTGGCTTCGGCGCGGGTGACGTAACCCGAGCTCATCTCCAGCAGCGGCGTGGGCTTGACGTTGGGGTCGTTGCGCTCGGCCACGGCAATGCGGGTGCCTGTTTTGTCCATGTGCTTGAGCAGGCGGCAGACGTACTCGGCGATCAGGTCGGCCTTGAGCGTCCACGAGGCATTGGTGTAGCCCAGCGTGTTCGAGAAGTTGGGGATGTCGCTGAACATCAGGCCCTTGTACGAGATGTGCTTGTTCATCTCGATGGCCTTGCCGTCCACGCTCATGGTCATGCCGCCGAACAGGCGCAGGTTCAGGCCGGTGGCCGTCACGATCACGTCGGCTTCGAGCGTTTGGCCTGACTTGAGCAAGATGCCCTTGTCCACAAAACGGTCGATCTGGTCGGTCACCACATTGGCCTTGCCGCGCTTGATGGCCTTGAACAGGTCACCATTGGGCACGGCGCACAGGCGCTGGTCCCAGGGGTTGTAAGGCGGCGTGAAGTGCTTCATGTCGAAGTCTTTGCCCACCTGCACCTGCACCTGCTTGAGCAGGAACTTGCGCACGGCGTTGGGGTACTTGCGCGAGAGCTTGAAGATCAGCTGCGTGATGAAGTTGTTGCGAGCGCGGCTGATGTTGTAGACCGTCATCTCGGGCAAGAACTTCAGCAGGAAGCGCACCATGGGGTCGAACTGAGGCACCGAGATCACGTAGCTGGGCGTGCGCTGCAGCATCGTCACCATCTTGGCCTTGTCGGTCATCGAGGGGATCAGGGTGATGGCGGTGGCGCCCGAGCCGATCACGACCACGCGCTTGCCGCTGTAATCGAAGTTTTCAGGCCAGAACTGGGGGTGGATGACCTGGCCCTTGAACTCGTCACGGCCCTTGAACTCGGGCGTGAAGCCTTCTTCGTAGTTGTAGTAGCCC
>JAVLFO010000714.1:0-3166 GCA_046052805.1 Aquabacterium sp.
CAACGTCCTGTGCTTCCCGTACATCTTCCGTGGCGCGCTCGATTGCGGTGCCACCAAGATCACCGAAGCGATGAAGCTGGCGTGCGTGCGCCAGATCGCCGACTTGGCCAAGGCCGAGATTTCGGACGAAGTGGCGGCCGCCTACCCCGGCCGCGAGCTGCGCTTCGGGCCCGACTACCTCATCCCCACGCCCGTTGATTCGCGTTTGATCCTGCGCATCGCGCCGGCCGTGGCCGAAGCCGCTGCAGCATCGGGTGTGGCCACGCGCCCGATCGCTGACCTGAAGGCCTACCGCGAATCGCTGTCGCAGTTCGTGACCAACACGGGCCTGTTCATGCGCCCCGTGTTCATGGGTGCCAAGGCTGAGCCCAAGCGCATTGCCTACGCCGAAGGCGAAGACGAACGCGTGCTGCGCGCCGCCCAAGTGGCTGTGGACGAAGGCATTGCCCGTCCCATCTTGGTGGGCCGCCCTGACGTGATCGCCACGCGCATCGAGCGCGCCGGCCTGCGTCTGCAACCGGGCGTGAACTGCGAGGTGGTCAACCCGGCCAACGACGCGCGCTTCAAGCAGTACTACGACGCGTATCACAAGCTGCGTGCCCGCGATGGCATCACGCCCGAGCTGGCCAAGGTGGCCGTGCGCCGCTCGAACTCGCTGATCGCCACCATGATGGTCAAGCTGGGCGACGCCGACGGCATGATCTGCGGCGTGATCGGTCGCTACGACCTGCACTTGGACCACATCCGTGACGTGATCGGCGTGCGCCCCGAGGCCCATGGCCTGGCCGCCCTGAACGCGCTGATCCTGGACAACCACAACCTGTTCATCGCCGACACCTTCGTCAACGAAGACCCGACCGCTGAACAGCTGGCCGACATCGCGATGCTGGCCGTGGAAGAGGTGCAGCGCTTTGGCCTGCCACCGCGCGTGGCCTTCTTGTCGCACTCGATGTTTGGCTCCAGCAGCCGCCCTTCGGCACGAAAGATGCGCCAGGCGCGCGACATTTTCGTGGCCCGCATGCCCCACATCCCCGCCGATGGCGAGATGCAGGGCGACGCGGCCTTGAGCGAGTCGGTGCGCCACAAGCTGATGCCCGACTCCACGCTGGACGGCACCGCCAACATCCTGATCTGCCCCAACCTGGACGCCGCGAACATCTTGTTCAATGTGCTCAAGATGACCGGCGGCAATGGGATCACCGTGGGCCCGATTTTGCTGGGCGCCGCGGCACCTGCACACATCCTGAACCCGTCTGCCACGGTGCGCCGCATCGTGAACATGACGGCAGTGGCCGTGGCGCATGGCTCGCAAGGCCACGCGCAGGTCAGCAAGCGCTGATCTGGACTGGCGCCGGGTTGCCCATCGCAACCGCGGTGCCGTCCGAGCGGCCGCACGCCGGGCAGGTCACCGTACTTGACTGGCGGCCGCGCTCTGGCACTGGTCCACGTAAACCCCGGACTTCAGCTGCTTGGCCTTGTGCTTTGCCGCTGCCGCCGCAGACGCAACCATCTCAGCGCGCGTGAACGTGCCCGGAGGCACCTGCATCGCCCCCGCTGACAAGGTCGTCATCGGAAAAAAGCGCATCACGCCGTCGCGGTCTTCGGCTTCGATGCCGCCATGCACGCGCGCCTCCTCATCGTGGAGGTACATGGCCTTCTCATTGAAAACATTCACTGCGTTCTGGATGCGCTCATGCCAGTCTTCGCTTTGAAACAGAATGACGAAGTCATCACCGCCCACGTGCCCGATGAAGTCACGGCGCACATCGCAGTGAGCCTGCAGCGTGCTTGACAACAGCCGGATCATTTCATCGCCACGCCAGTACCCATAGTGGTCGTTGAATGGCTTGAAGTGATTGAGGTCGGCATAGCAGGCAACAAACTCCGCACCGCTGTTGAGCAGCCTCGAAATGTGCAGGGTCAAGGGGATGTTGCCCGGCAGGAAAGTCAGCGGGTTGGCGTGACGAGCGGCCTCGATCCGCAGCTCGGTGACCGCACGCACCAACCGCTCTCCCGTGCCCATGCCCAAGTAGGCACCATCCTTGGTGATGACGAAGCCTTCGCTCAAATAGCGCTGATCTTCTGAAGTCAAGACGCCCGTGAGCTCTTCCAGACCGATTTGAGACTCCAGCCGCATCGGCTGCGGGTTGGCAAACAAGAGGCACGACCGATTGCCATAGAGCTCCTTGAAATAGGGCTTGGAGTACTGGTTGTAGAAACTCTGTCGGTTGATCAAACCGATGGGTGTCCCATCGCCTTTGACCACGGCCATGGCCTTGAGCGTCTCATCGTCTTGAAAGCGTCTGGCGACGTCCTGGTGCGTGGCCTCAGACGACAACGGATGCACGCGCTGCGTGATCTCGCCCACCGTGAAATCGCAACGCCCACTGCGCGTCTTGCTGGGCAAGACCGATATCTCTCGGCTACCGATGACCTCCATGGCCTCTGGCAGCAAGGCATCGGACAGATCGGCCTGCGGGCGCCCCAAGAGATAGCCCTGCCCCAGTTCAATGCCCAGGTCACGCAGCACACGCAGCTCCTGAGGCGTCTCGATGCCCTCGGCCACCATCTGAGTGCCGAAGGTGTCGGCAATGCGCTTGAGCGCTGTGATGGTCTGCACCTTATCCGGATGCGTGGCGATGTCCTTCGAAAAGTACTTGTCGATCTTCACGTAGTCAGGCTTGAGTTCAGCCCACAGGCGCAAACTGGATCGACCATCGCCAAAGTCATCCAACGCCAGTTCAACGCCATGCGCTCTGATGGCGGCAATGGCCCGCTGAAGCTGCGGCAGGTCTTCGACGCGCTCGTGCTCGGTCAGCTCCACAACCAGCCGACTCGTCACCAAGGCCAGCTCCTTGACCAGGCCAAGAATGCCATGCGCCACCGGGTGTGCCATCAGCGCGGCCAGCGAACTGGCGCTGAGGTTGACCAACAGCCTGCCGCGCATGCCCTGCTGCGCCCACGACCGCAGGGCCATCTTGACGCAACAGACCTCCAGTTCGAAGTTGACGCCTTGCGCATGCGCTGCAGCAAACAGGGCATCCGGCGTGCCCAGCGCATGCCCTTTGGGGCCACGAACCAAGGCCTCGTGCCCGAAGACTTCGCCATCGCGCAGTTGGCCCAGCGGCTGAAAATGCATGGTCAGCATGCCGCTGGCCATGATTTC
>JAVLFO010000715.1:0-2775 GCA_046052805.1 Aquabacterium sp.
ACGCGTGAATACGCCTTGGGCGACGACATCTACCTGTTGTTGTCTTTGCCCGAAGACACCCAGCGCTACCCCGTGGCCGGCAAGATCTCTTGGATCACGCCTGCCAACGCCTCGGGCGGTCGCACGCAAGGGGTGGGTGTGCGCTTCCCGGCCGACGAAAAAACCCGCATGTTGCGCGTCAAGATCGAGCAACTGCTGGGCACCAACATCTCGTCCAGCAAGCCAACCCAGACGCTTTGAGGCAAGATCGCGGGTTGCCCAACCTGCCGCTCCTTGGTGTCTCATGTTTGTTGACTCGCACTGCCATCTCAATTTCCCTCAGTACGCCGAGGTGATCGACCAGGTCCGTCAGGACATGAGCGATGCTGGCGTTGACAGAGCGCTGTGCATCAGCACCACCCTTGAAGAGTTTCCGCAGGTGCATGCGCTGGCCATGCGCTTTGACAATTTCTGGGCCACGGTGGGGGTGCACCCCGACAACGAGGGCGTGCAAGAGCCTACGCTGGAGGACCTGGTGAGCCGTGCCGCTTTGCCGCGCGTCGTGGGCATTGGCGAGACGGGTCTGGACTACTACCGACTGGAAGGGCGCACATTGGCCGACATGGCCTGGCAGCGCGACCGATTTCGCGTGCACATCCGCGCGGCACTTCAAACCGGCCTGCCCATGGTGATCCACACCCGCCAGGCCAGTGACGACACGCTGTCCATCTTGCGCGAAGAGGGGCAAGGACAAGCCCGTGGCGTGTTTCATTGCTTCACCGAAAGCATGGAAGTGGCTCGTCAAGCGCTCGACCTGGGTTTCTACATTTCGTTCTCGGGCATTTTGACTTTCAAGAACGCAGCCGATTTGCGAGAGGTCGCCAAATTTGTCCCGATGGACCGTTGCCTGATCGAAACCGACAGTCCGTACCTCGCGCCAGCACCCCACCGGGGTAAAACCAACAGCCCAGCTTATGTTTCGCTGGTCGCCAAGCAGTTGGCCGAGCTCAAAGGGGTCGAACCCGAAGACTTAGGCCGCATCACATCGGCCAACTTCGAGCAATTGTTCGCGTTGGTGCGCTCGCACTGAGTTTGCATTTGCCCCTGCGCGCCAACCCTTGTCAGACAATTTCTGACAGGCGGTTTGGCGCTGCGGCGACTACCGCCCCCGGACCGGCAAGCCTAAAGTGATCCCATCACGACGGCAATTTCTCACACCGGAGGCCCTATGCAAAAGCAAAGTCTGTACGCCAATCCTTTCGCCCTGATGATGGATCCCAAGGCGGTTTTGGAGGCCATGGAGCGCTCCGAGCGACTCAACCACCTGGAGAGCCGCGTCTGCCGCCCGCTGGACAAACCCCTGATCCCTTTGGTTCAGGGCGAAGAGGCTGATGCAGCGGTCGGTGATGACGAGATGGACCTGTGATCTCAGGGGTTTCCCCTTCCTGTATGTGAAGGGTTGAACGGTGCATCGCATGTGAATGCGCCACCGAGATGGTGAAATGTCGGCATGTCGATTTCTGCCGCCGCGCATCCACCGCACGCCGCTCACCGGGTTGTTTTCACGGGCACCGCTGCCCAATACCGGCCACTGTGGGCCCGCAACACCCTGCTGATGCTGCTGACGCTGAGTTTGTCCTTGCCCTGGGCGATGGTCAGCAAGTTCAAGTATTTTTATGGTCACACCCAGGTGGCCGGTCGCTCCTTGGGTTTTCACGCCGCGCCGTTTTCCATGTTTGTGGGCAACGTGCTTGGCACCGTGTGCCTGAATTTGCTGTATTACGGCATTTCGAAAACAGGGGATTTCGCACCCTATGGGGTTGCGACTGTCCAGCTTTTGATGGCGGCCAGTTTGCCCCTGATGCTGCGTGGCATGACGCGGTTTCAACTTGCCCACACCAGCTGGGGAGAGCACCGCTTCCGCTTCGAAGGATCGGTGGCCTCTGCCTACCGGGTGATGGGCTTGCCAACCTTGCTCTACATCGCCTCGGGCGCCGCTTTGGTCAAGGCCTACCTGACTTTGCAGCGCTGTGACACGCCAAGCGCGTGCCTGTGGGCCGTCGCTGGACTGTCTGGCTTGTGCATCAGCTTGCCGGCTGTCTACGCGACCTTCAAGGCCTATCAGGCGCGCCACGTGCGCTGGGGTGATGCGAGCCTTGGGCAAGACCTGAAGGTGGATGACGCAAGGCCTTGGCCATGGCACGCCATCGCAGCCATCACCTGGCGTGCAGCCTTGGCCGCGCTATTGGTTGTGTTTGCCGTGTTGCTCCCACTGAGCTGGGCGATGGCCCACCTGTTCGGCCTTGACATGCATTGCGGCTCGCATGGTTTGACGCTGAATGCGTGGCCTGGCTGGGCCTGGTCCCTGTTGCTGGGCGGGCTGTCTTGGGTAGGCTTGGCCATGATCATGGCTGTCCCCTACGCACTGCTCGGAGTCCAGGTCCACACGCGCTTGCTGCCCACCATGGCCGGCGTCATTCAGGTGGACTGCCACATCCACAGTGGCGCACACCTTCGTTTGATGATGAAGCGTTGGTGGCACGTGTGGATCACTGCTGGATTTCGCTACCCAGAGGCCGTGGTGGCCGATGTGTCTCAGCGACTTGCCGGTGTGCGCGTCTGGATGCCCCGGGCCGATTGAGCGGAACCGCGCGCAGGTTGATTTCACGACAACTGATGGGTGTTTGACAATTTGCGCAGAGGGTGGCGCGAACAATGGTTTTTTCACACCCGGAGCGAGCTCATGACATCCATTGACAACAGAGCGCAACAGGCGCAGGCAGCTTGGGCCAAAGG
>JAVLFO010000716.1:0-14663 GCA_046052805.1 Aquabacterium sp.
TCGTCGGCAGCGTCAGATGTGTATAAGAGACAGCCTATGGCCTGGGCGAGGACGTGCAGGTGCGGGCGGTCAACGTCGAGGCCCTGCCCGGCGGGCAGATGCGCTTCACCTGCCAGCGCCGCAACGGCACGGTGATGCCCGACCTGCAGGTGACGCTCAACCTGCCGGGCCGCCACAACGTGCTCAACGCACTGGCCGCCATCGCCGTGGCCACCGAGATCGAGTTGCCTGACGCGCCCATGGCACAGGCCCTGTCCGCGTTCACGGGGGTGGGTCGCCGCTTCCAGCGCTTCGGTGATCACCCTGCCAAGGACGGTGGCCAGTTCACCCTCATCGACGACTACGGCCACCACCCGGTCGAGATGGCGGCCGTCATCAGCGCGGCGCGCGGCGCCTTCCCGGGCCAGCGCCTGGTGCTGGCCTTCCAGCCGCACCGCTACACCCGCACCCGCGACTGCTTCGAGGATTTCGTCAAGGTGATGGGCCAGGCCGATGCCGTGCTGCTGACCGAGGTCTACAGCGCGGGCGAAGCGCCCATCGTGGCCGCCGACGGCCGTGCGCTGACCCGCGCCGTGCGCGTGGCGGGCAAGGTCGAGCCCTTGTTTGTCGACGAGGTTTCTGACCTGCCTCAAGCCATTGCCCAAAACGCCCGCGCGGGCGATGTGGTGATCTGCATGGGCGCAGGCACCATCGGTCTGGTGGCCTCTTCGGTGGCCGAACTGCTCAAGGATGCCGCATGAGCGCGAACCCCACTCAACTGTCTGCCCCCACCATCAACCCCGCTGCTTTGGGCCGCGTGGCGGTGCTGTTTGGTGGCAGCTCGGCCGAGCGCGATGTCTCCCTGATGTCGGGCTCGGGCGTGCTCAAGGCCTTGCTGTCTCAAGGTGTCGATGCCTTCGCTTTTGACCCAGCCGAGCGTCCTTTGCAAGAGCTCAAGGCCGAAGGCGTTGACCGCTGCTTCATTGCCCTGCATGGCCGTGGCGGTGAAGACGGCACCGTGCAAGGCGCCCTGGAGCTGCTCAAGATACCCTACACCGGTTCGGGCGTGATGGCATCGAGCATCGCCATGGACAAGGTCATGACCAAGCGCATCTGGCGCTTCGAAGGCTTGCCCACCCCCGACTGGCGCATGGTGGACAGCGCCGAGTCTTGCAAGCAGGCCTTGGCCGTGCTGGGCGCACCCATGATCGTCAAGCCCGCCCGCGAAGGCTCGTCGATTGGCTTGACCAAGGTGACCGACCCTTCGCAATGCGCCGCCGCCTATGCGGCCGCCGCGCAACACGACCCCGAAGTGCTGTGCGAGCAGTTCATCTCGGGTGAAGAAACGACCTGCCCCGTGCTGATCGTCGATGGCCAAGCACAAGCGTTGCCCGTCATCCGCATCAAGGCGCCCGACGGCAACTACGACTACCAAAACAAGTACTTCAGCGACGACGTCAAATACCTTTGCCCCAGTCAGTTGGATGCGGCCGAGGAGGCCGAGATCCAGCGCCAGGTGCTGCGTGCCTTCAAGACGCTGGGTTGCCGTGGCTGGGCCCGCGCCGACGTGATGATCCGTGGCAGCGACCGTCAGCCTTTCTTGCTGGAGATCAACACCTCGCCTGGCATGACCGGCCACTCACTGGTGCCGATGTCGGCCAAGGTGGCTGGGCTGAGCTACGAACAACTGTGCGTCCATTTGCTGGCCTCCAGCAGCCTCGACACCCTGGTCCGCTGAAACCACCTTCATCACCCTTCAACACCACCAACCGACCATGCAGGCCGCCGCCGCCCTCAACCAACCGCAATCAGCCAGCGAGACGCCGCAAGACGTCCGCTGGATGAACGCGGGCGCCGTGGCCTTGGCCTTGGTGCTGTTGGGCATGCTGTGCTGGGCGGGCTTGGGCAAGCTGGCCCGCCTGCCGTACTTCAATGTGGTCAAGGTGCAGCTCGAAGGCGACTTGCAGCGCAACAACGTGGCCACGGTGCGCGCCAACATCGTGCCCCGCATGCGCGGTGGTTTCTTCACGGTGGACTTGGCCAAGAGCCGCGAGGTGTTTGAGTCGGTGCCCTGGGTGCGCAAGGCCGTGGTGCGGCGTGTCTGGCCCAACGAGCTGCGCGTTGTGCTGCAAGAGCATCGCCCTGCCGCTTATTGGCACACCGACGACCGCGATGACCGCGACGACCAATTGGTCAACAGCTTTGGCGAGGTCTTCGACGCCAACATCGGTGACGTCGAAGACGACCACCTGCCGACCCTGTATGCACCCGCCAAGCGCGGCAGCGACGATGCCGGCGCGATGCTGAACATGCTGCAAGCGCTCAAGCCCGCCTTGGCCCCCTTGGGCGCCATCGACACGCTGCGCTTGACCGAGCGTGGCTCTTGGAGTGTCGAGCTCGACAACGACGCCACCATCGAGTTGGGCCGAGGCAGCGCCGACGAAGTGCGCGAACGTGCCGAGCGCTTCGTGCGCACGCTGCCTGAGCTGCAACGCCAATACCCCGCTGCCTTGATGCACGCCGACTTGCGTTACCCAGAAGGCTACGCCGTGAAGTTGCGCGGCATGACCACGCTGCAAGACGGCGTGGCGCCCAAGGCAAACCCTGTTCGCAAACCTGTTTCACCCACCAGATAAACCACACACACCATGGCCAAGGAATACAAGGATCTGGTTGTCGGACTCGACATCGGCACCGCCAAAGTGATGGCGGTGGTGGCCGAGGTCTTGCCTGGCGGCGACCTGCGCATCGCCGGTCTGGGCGTGGCGCCCACACACGGCCTCAAGCGCGGCGTCGTGGTCAACATCGATGCCACTGTGCAGTCCATCCAGCAAGCGCTCAAAGAAGCCGAGCTGATGGCCGACTGCAAGATCAGCCGCGTGTGGACGGGCATCACCGGCAGCCACATCCGTGGGCAAAACAGCACCGGCATGGTCATCGTGCGTGACAAAGAAGTGGCCCCGATTGACGTGCAGCGCGTGGTCGAAACCGCCAAGGCCATCAACATCCCCAATGACCAACGCCTCTTGCTGGTTGAGCCTCAGGAGTTCATCATTGACGGCCATGAAGTCAAAGAGCCGATTGGCATGAGCGGTGGTCGCCTGGAGGTCAAGGTGCACATCGTGACCGGCGCGCAAAGCGCGGCCGAAAACATCGTCAAGTGCGTGCGGCGCTGTGGCCTGGAGGCCGAACAGCTGGTGCTCAACCCCAGCGCGTCCAGCGCCGCGGTGCTCACCGAAGACGAAAAGTCCTTGGGCGTGGCCCTGGTCGACATCGGCGCAGGCACCACCGACGTGTCCATCTTCACCGACGGCTCGGTGCGTCACACCGCTGTGATCCCCATTGCCGGTGACCTGATCACCAGCGACATCGCCATGGCGCTGCGCACGCCCACCAAAGACGCCGAAGACATCAAGGTCGAGCACGGCGTGGCCAAGCAAATGCTGGCCGACCCGAACGACCAGGTTGAAGTGCCTGGCCTGGGTGACCGTGCCCCGCGCATGCTCTCGCGTCAGGCTTTGGCCGGCGTGATCGAGCCGCGCGTCGAAGAAATTTTCTCGCTGGTTCACCAGGTGATCCGCGAGTCTGGATACGAAGAACTGCTGTCCTCGGGCATCGTCATCACGGGCGGCTCGGCGGTCATGCCCGGCATGGTCGAGCTGGCCGAGGACATCTTCTTGAAACCCGTGCGCAAGGGCATCCCCTTGTACTCGGGTGCACTGCACGACATGGTGGCCAGCCCGCGCTCGGCCACCGTCATGGGCTTGCTCGAAGAGGCAAGACTCGCGCGTTCGCGCGGGATGAAAGCGGCGCAACAGGCGGGGTCGGTTCAGACCTTGTTTGGGCGCGTACGCGATTGGTTCGTTGGCAACTTTTGAGTTGCGCTTGGCACATTTTCAATTGGCAACTGCTTGATAAAAGAGAGGTACGACATGGCAATCGAGATGATCGACAACTTCGACATGGGCACGCAGATCAAGGTGATTGGCGTGGGTGGCGGCGGCGGTAATGCCGTTGAGCACATGATTCAGCAAGGCGTCCAGGGCGTGCAGTTCATCTGCGCGAACACTGACTCGCAAGCGCTGATCCGCTCCAGCGCTGAACAGCAACTGCAACTGGGCGCTTCGGGCCTGGGCGCAGGTGCCAAGCCTGAGGCGGGCAAGGCCGCGGCCGAAGAGGCTGTGGACCAGATTCGCACCGCCTTGGATGGCGCGCACATGGTCTTCATCACCGCCGGCATGGGTGGTGGCACGGGTACGGGCGCTGCGCCTGTGATCGCCCGCGTGGCCAAAGAAATGGGCATCCTCACCGTGGGTGTGGTGACCAAGCCGTTTGAATTCGAAGGCAACCGCCGCACCAAGCAGGCCGATGCCGGCTTGGCCGAACTCGAGGCCAATGTCGACTCGCTGATCGTCGTGTTGAACGAGAAGCTGCTGGAAGTGCTGGGCGACGACGTCACCCAGGAAGAGGCTTTCGGCAAGGCCAACGACGTGCTGAAAAACGCCGTGGGCGGCATCTCTGACATCATCCACATCCCTGGCCTGGTCAACGTCGACTTTGAAGACGTCAAGACCGTGATGAGCGAGCCCGGCAAGGCCATGATGGGCACCGCCACCGCTGGCGGCCCTGACCGCGCCACCAAGGCGGCCGAAGCCGCAGTGGCTTGCCCACTGCTCGAAGGCATCGACCTGTCGGGCGCGCGTGGTGTGTTGGTGCTGATTGCCGCTGGCAAGAGCACCTTCAAGCTGAGCGAGTCGCGCAATGCCATGAACACCATCCGTCGCTACGCCGCCGAAGATGCCCACGTCATTTACGGCACGGCTTACGACGAAAGCCTGGGTGACTCGCTGCGCGTGACCGTGATCGCCACCGGCCTGAGCGGCTCCAAGCGTCAACAGGCGCCGATGACCGTGGTGCACAGCGCCCCGGCCACGCAGGTCTTTGCTCGCACGGGCACCGACAACATCCCCGTGTTGACGCATCCCATCGGCGGCACGCAAGGCCTGACCATGGGTCACACGGCCACGGGCAACGATTTCAGCGGCATGAACACGCCCAGCGTGTGGCGCACCCGCACGCAGGCGGCCGCCCGCGTCGATGCCCTGGCCAGCAACGGCATGGACGAGATCGAAATCCCCGCCTTCCTGCGAAAGCAGGCCGACTGATCCTGCCTGATCTGTCGACCCTCATTGCCAAGTGAGTTTGATCCCCCCGTGCCCTGTGGTGCGGGGGGTTTTTGGCAACCCCGTTATTTCACTCGGAACACCGAGACCGCTTGCGCCAAGCCCGAGGCTTGATGACGCATGCTTTCTGCCGCCGCTGATGTTTCTTCGACCAGCGCTGCGTTTTGCTGTGTGGACTGGTCCAGTTGCGTCACTGCCTGGTTGATCTGGCCCACGCCCTGGCTTTGCTCCGTGCTGGACGCCGTGATCTCGGCGATCAGGTCGTTGACCTTGCGCACTTGCGTCACCACATCCGAAATGGTGCGCCCTGCGTTGTTGACCTGCACGGTGCCGATGTCGACCTTTTCAACGCTGGCCGTGATCAGCGTCTTGATCTCTTTCGCTGCATTGGCCGAACGCTGCGCCAGTGAGCGCACCTCGGAGGCCACCACCGCGAAGCCGCGACCTTGCTCGCCGGCGCGGGCCGCTTCCACCGCCGCGTTCAAGGCCAAGATGTTGGTCTGGAAGGCGATGCCGTCGATCACCGAGATGATGTCGGAGATGCGGCGGCTCGATTCCTGAATGTCGGCCATCGTGCTGACCACCTGGTTCACATCCTCACCGCCTTGTGTGGCCACGACGCTGGCTTGCATGGCCAGTTGGTTGGCCTGGCGGGCGTTGTCGGAGTTCGATCGAACGGTGTCACTGATTTGCTGCATCGACGCGGCGGTCTCTTGCAGGCTGGCCGCTTGCTGTTCAGTGCGCGACGACAAGTCGGCATTGCCTTGGGCGATTTGTGCGGATGCCGTTGCCATCGACTCGGTGCCTTGGCGCACCTCACCGACCAGACGCGAGAGGTTGCTGGTCATGACGTTGAGCGATTGGGCCAAATCGCCCAGCTCGTCTTTGGTTTGGCTCTGGATCTGGCGTGTGAGGTCGCCAGAGGCCACCGCTTGGCTCAGGCTGAGCGCTTGCTTGAGGGGCTCGGTGATCGAGCGAGCGATGCTGATGGCCAGACCCGTGGCGATCAATGCGGCCGCCACAACGACCAACACGGTGGCCACCTGGGCTTGGGTGTAGCTTGTTTCAGCTGCAGCGTAAGCGTCTTTTCCGCCCTTGAGGTTCAGCGCAATGTCTTTGTTGATCAAGTCGCTAACTTCGTGAAAGCGCTTGGAAGCTACGGTGGTCGCGATCTTTCGCGCCTCGGCCAATTGCGCCTCACCGGCGTTGGATGCGGCCAAAAGCGCCACTCCGGTCTCGCGGTAAGCCCTGAGCTTCTCTGTGGCGTCTTGGTAGATTTTGCGCTCTTCGTCCGAGCTGATCATGCCTTCGTAGGCCTTGAGCAAAGGCGGCAGCTTGTCCTTCTGGATGGACTCGATCAGCGCGAGCTGTTCCTGCTTGGCTGCGGGCTCTGACTCCAGCACGTGGCGCATCGTGGCGCGGCGCTCTTGGTTGAGCCACCCATCGATTTCACCCAAAATCTGTACGCTGGGCAGCCAGTTGGTGGCCATGTCGGTCGTGCTGTCGTTGACTTTGGCGATCTGGTAGAGGCCAACGCCGCCGGTGATCAACACCATCAACACCGCCAGCCCGAAGGCCGCACCCAAGCGCGCGCCAATTCGCAAACCACTGAAAAGCCCCATGACCCGACTCCTGAACGACACAAATTCGCAAGGCGCCATTGCCTTGCCTTGTGGTTATCGGACGGGAATCTGAAAAAATCAGCACAAAAGCGGCCACGAAGCCCGGCAAAGCGCCATGGCCGTGGCGCACCTCACGCCTTGGCGTGAAGTGCCAAAGCCTGTTCGCGGGCCTGCGAGATGGCCTTGCCGATCTCAGGGCCGCGCAGGCCCTGGGCCAGCGCTTGGGCTGAAACGCTGGCGGTGTCGACCGCCAAGGCCGTGTCCAGAGCGGCTTGCAGGCGTGCTTTTTGGGGGTAGGGCGCTTCGCTCAGGCCCAGTCGCCCCCGGGCATCACATTCGCAGGCCAGTAGCACGTCGGCAAAGCGCTGGGGTTTGCGGATCGCGTCGCAGCGCTCCAGCAGGCGCAGCGTGGCCGAGGGGCTGAGCGCTTCGCTGCGGTGCACATTGCCGTGTTCGCGGGCCACCACGTCGGCCAGCTCACGACAGTCGTTGGGGATGCGCAGCCGCTCGTTCAGGCCCTTGAGCAGTTGGGCGCTGCGCCCCTCGTGGCCCAGGTGGCGAGGCAAGACATCGGGCGGCGTGGTGCCTTTGCCCAAATCGTGCCCCAGGCAGGCGTAGCGCACGGTGAGCGAGGCTTGCAAGCGCGCGCTCATGTCCAGCACCATCATGAGGTGCACCCCGGTGTCGATTTCCGGGTGGTAATCGGCGCGCTGGGGCACGCCCCACAGCCGGTCGACCTCGGGCAGCAGGCGCTGCAGGGCACCGCAATCGCGCAGCACCTCGAACATGCGCGAGGGCCGTGCTTCCATCAGGCCACGGGCCAGCTCTTGCCAAACGCGCTCGGGCACCAGGTGGTCGACCTCGCCGTCCAGCACCATCTGGCGCATCAGGGCCAGCGTTTCGTCGGCCACGGTGAAGTCGGCAAACCGGGCCGCAAAGCGGGCCAGGCGCAAAATGCGAACGGGGTCTTCGGCAAATGCGTCAGAGACATGGCGCAGCACCCGCGCGGCCAGATCTCGCTGGCCACCGTGGGGGTCGATGATGGTGCCGTCGGGGGCTTGCGCCATGGCGTTGATGGTGAGGTCGCGCCGCACCAGGTCTTCTTCCAGGGTGACGTCGGGCAAGGCATACACCGTGAACCCATGGTAGCCGTGGCCACTTTTGCGCTCGGTGCGTGCCAGCGCGTATTCCTCGTGGCTTTGCGGATGCAAAAAAACCGGGAAGTCTTTCCCGACGGGGGTGTAGCCCTGCGCCACCATGCCCTCAGGGGTGGCGCCCACCACGACCCAATCTCGGTCGGCCTGGGTCGGATCCCAGCGTTTCATGAGTTGGTCGCGCACGGCGCCACCGACAAGGTAGATGTCCATGCGCACAGTTTAGGACCAAGGCGAGCTCAGGCTGGCGGCGCAAGTCGGTGCGTTTTGCGCATGGTGGCCGAGTCGCCGTGCTGGCCGCCGCTTCAAACCGGCGTCATCGGCCGAATCTGGTGCAAAAGTGACTTTGTAAAGCCTGGCACGGCTTGTGCACGTGTTCCACGACTAACAACTGCCTGTCGAGGTGTTCGATGTTTGCCACTTCCACGATCCGTGCCTGTTTGGCACCCGCTGCGGCCGCCGCCGCGATGCTCTGCGCGGCACCTGCTGCGCAAGCCTATGACGGTGCTTTGGGCTCGCTTTCGGGCTTGAGCAGCACCTTCCAGGTCGGCAACGACTTCCCGTCGCCGACGTTTTCTGATTCGCTGAGCTTCTCGGTGCTGAAGGACTCGATCGGTTCGTTCTCGGCCAAAGGTCAGGGCTTTGCCATCCCGTTTTTCTTCACGCTGGCCCCTGCGACCGACGTGAGCTTCGCCATCTACAAGGGCGCCACGGCCCTGACCGGCTTCTCAACGTCGTTCACCGGCGTCAAGCTGGCGATGGGCGATGACTACTCGTTCTTGGTCAAGGGCGGATCGGGCGGCTACACCGTGGCTTGGTCTTTGGCTGCGGCACCCACCACGGTGCCCGAGCCTGAGGCCATCGCCATGGTGCTGGCGGGCATCGCGGTGGTGGGTGGCATGAGCCGCCGTCGTCGCACCACCGCGGCAGCTTGATCAGCCCTCTTGAGGCGCCTTTTCGGGCGTCTTGGGGGCCAGCGCAGCCAGAGCGAGGTACTCGGCCACCGGGACCTCTTCGGCCCTGCGCTGCAAGTTGAAGTCGGTCTGGATGCAGTTTTGCGTGATCCATGCGCCCAGCGTGTGGCGCAGGATCTTGCGTCTTTGTGAAAACGCCACGGCGACCATGGTCTCGAGCACGCGTGGATCCACATCGGGCACGTCGCTCAAGGGAGTCATGCGCACCACGGCCGAGTTGACTTTGGGCGGCGGGTCAAACGACTCCGGCGGGACGTCAACCACGCACTCCATGGCGTATCGCCATTGCAGCATCACGCTCAAGCGGCTGTAGTCTTTGCAGCCCGGCGAGGCCACCATGCGGTCCACGACTTCCTTTTGCAGCATGAAGTGCTGGTCTTGAACCTGGTGTGCCCACGGCAGCAGGTGGAACAAGATGGGGCTGGAGATGTTGTAAGGCAGGTTGCCGATCACGCGCAGTTTGGTCTGACGCTCGTCGGCCAGCGCGCCAAAATCCACTTTCAGCACATCAGACTGGATCACGTCGAGTTCGGGGCGTTTGCGCAAGCGGTCGGCCAGGTCGCGGTCGAGTTCGACCACGGTGAGCTTGCCGCAGCGCTCGACCACGGGGTTGGTCAGGGCGCCCAAGCCGGGGCCGATCTCGACCAGAGGCTGTCCAGACTGTGGCGCGATGGCGCGCACGATCTCGTCGATCACACCCAGGTCCACCAGAAAGTTCTGGCCAAAGCGCTTGCGGGCGATGTGGCCACCGCCGCCGGCCACCGCGCGTTTGCCGCCGGGGCGTTGCTTGCTGTGATCAGGGCGCATCACGCAGGTCCACAAAAGCGGCGGCGCGCAACTCGCGGGCCCATTCTTCGTAGGCCGATTCAAAGCGGCGCTCGCGCAGCACCGAACGGGCGGCTTCGCGCTTTTGCTGTTCGGTGAGCTGCACCTCACGGCGCTCGATCAACTGGATCAGGTGGACGCCAAAGCGGCTCACCACGGGCTCAGAGATCTGACCGGGCTGCAGGGCGCTCAAGGCCTTTTCAAACTCAGGCACGAACTGGCCGGGCGAGGCCCAGCCCAAATCGCCGCCTTTGCTGCCGCTGCCGTCTTCAGAGTATTGGCGGGCCATTTGCGCAAAGCTCGACTGGCCACCCGTGATTTGCTTGCGGATGTCGCTCATGCGGGCCACGAGGTCGCGCACTTGCACTTGCGGGCTGCTGCGCAGCAAGATGTGGCGTGCGCGCTGTTGCGTGTACATGGCCTGGGCGCTGTTTTCGCGCTCGACCAGCTTGATGATGTGAAAGCCCGCATTCGAGCGTGCCACGGGCGCGATCTGGCCGATCTTGATGCCTTGCGTGGTCACCACGAACAGCTCGGGCAAGCGGCTGACGTCGCGCAGGCCAAAGGCGCCACCCTGGTCACGCGTGCTGCGGTCGTCCGAAAACTCTTTGGCCAGGGCCGAGAAGTTCTCGCCACGTGCCGCTCGGGTCTGGATGTCTTGTGCCTTGGCTTGCAGCGCTTGCACCTGGGCAGGCGTGGCCTTTTCGGGCACAGCGATCAGGATGTGGGCCACGTTCAGCGCCACCTCGGTCTGCCCAGCGGGGTCTTCCTTCATGAAGGTCTCGAGGTCAGCCTCGGAGATCTGGATGCGTGGGGTGACCTCGCGCTCGCGAACGCGCTGGAGCACCATTTGCTCGCGCAGGCTGCTGCGGTAGCGTTGGTAGTCCAGGCCGTCGGCTTGCATGCGCTGCTTGAGGTCGGACAGGCTGAGCTGGTTTTGCGCGGCGATGTTCTCAATGGCGCTGTCGATCTCGGCGTCAGACACCTCGATGTTGGCCGACTTGGCGAAAGAGACCTGCACCTTCTCGTCGATCAGGGCGTCCAGCACCTGGCTGCGCAGCTCGTCGGGCGAGGGCAGCGCCGGCCCACCGTTGCGCGAAGCCTCTTGGATGCGGGCCACACGCTTGTCCACATCGTTGTGGGTAATGAGCTCTTGGTTGACCACTGCCACGATGTAGTCGGACGTGGTTTGCACACCGGCCAGCTTGAGGTCGGTGCTCATGTTGCGTGCGCCCGGGATGCGGGGCGACACGGTGGGCGCTTCGTTGCGGCGAAGTTGCGCCCAGGCAGGTGCCGTGCTGCTCACCAAAAGGCTCAGGCACAGGCCGTGGATGAGGGTGCTCAGCAAGCGTGGCCGAGCGACTGCAGAGGTGCCGGGCAGGGAGGTGAGGTCAGTCATCGGTGAAGGTGGGCGCTTGGCCGGTTGCGGGCGCTGCCTTGCTGTCGTCGCGCAGCAAGGTGTAGCCAGGGATGTTGTCTTTGAGTGCGCGCAGCGGGTTGGAGCCCAGGCTGATGCGTGACAGGCCGACCAGTTCAAGCTGGAACATGATCCGCGTGTTGGCCTGGGTGCGACCCACGGACACGCGCTCGGCCACGACGCGGCCGATCCAGCAGCCTGCATCGTATTCGACGCCCACCAGCGAGTCGGTCATGCGGGCATCGCGGCTGCTGTAGCTCAGTCGGCCCACGCTGTACCAGGCGCCGCCACACGCACCGTTGCCAGCGGGGCGCGCGCCAAAGTTCATGCCCTCGGCGGCGGTGGCTTGGTCTCGCACCTTGGCCATCTCGGATCGGCCGCCGCTGAGGGGCCATTGCCAGCCCAGGTCGATTTGTTCGGCGTTGTCGCGGGTGTAGCGGTAGTTGACGCCGACGGTGCGGAAGGCACCCGGCGAGTACCGCACGCCCATCGAGGCGGCCGAAGTGGCGTGGTTCTGGGCCTTGAACTGCACGGTGCTGTCCAGCGTCCAGTTGGGGATCACGGTGGTCGAGCCCAGCAGCAACAGGTCAGACAGTCGCTGTGTGATTGGCCCATCGCCATTGGGGTTGATGCGTTGGTCGGCCAGCAAGAGCTTTTGGATCACGCCCACGCGGGCAGCCTCAGCGCCGTTGCGCGGGTCGATCACGCGCGAGGTCACGCCCAAGGTCACCTGGTCGGCGTCCGAGATCCGATCGACGCCGGTGAACGCGTTCTCGCTGAAGATGGCGTATTGGTTGAAGTCGCGTGGTGCGCTGTCAAACAAGGGCAGCTGGTCTTGGTTGCGGTACGGCGTGCGCACGTATTGCACGCGTGGCTCCAGCGTCTGGATCAAATCGCGCTGGAACAGCGTCACGGGGCGCTCGAGCACCATGGTGCTGTCGATGCTGAAGGTGGGCACCGTGCGGGTGGCACTGCGCTGGCCATTGGCCAGGCTGGTGTCGAGGTCGTAGCTGGTGGTGTTCAGGCTCAGGCGCGGCGTGATGTGAAGCCCACCCAGGTTGAAGGCTTGCTCAAGCTGGCCCACAGCGTGGACCCGGTTGCCTTGCACCTTGGTGGTGTCTTGGTTCGTGAAGCGGTTGAACTCGCCCAGCAGGCTCCAGCTCAAGCCGGCCTCGTTGCGGCTGCGGCTGCGCACGCCCAGTTGAGGCTCGCGCCGGTAGGGCGTGTCGATGCGCGACAGGGTGGGGTCAGACAGCGGATCGAGGTCGCGCAGCGTTTGCCAGCTTTGCACGCTGCCGTACAGCGCCGTTTGGCTCTCCCCCAGGCCCCAGTTGCGTTCGTTGAGTTGGCGCTCCACGTTGATGTGGCTGTCGTACAGGCGCGGCGTCAGCGAAGGCAGGCCGTGGGCGAAGTCTTTCCAGTAGTTGTCGTCAGAGACGCGCAGCCACTTGATGTCGTAATTGGTTTGCGACAAACCGCTGGCACTGCTCAGACGGCCTTTGTCGGTGTAGTCCAGCAAGCCGCGCGAGCGTCCCGCCACCCTGTCGTCTGGCAGGCCCACCACGTGCAGCACACCGGTGTCGCTCGGCGTGAGGTAACGGTATTCGGCATCCAGGCCCAGGCCACGGCGCACCGACAGGATCGGGGCCAAGGTCGCGTCTTGCTCGGGCGCGATGTTCCAGTAGTAGGGCGCGGTGAGCTCGAAGCCGCTCTTGCTGTCGAACTGGAAGCTCGGTGGCAGCCAGCCCGACTTGCGTTGGTCGTTGAGCGGGAAGGTCAGGCTTGGCGCGGCCAGGATCGGCACCCCTTTGAACCAGATGACGGCGTTTTCGGCGCGCCCCTCGTTGGTCTCAAAGTTCAGGTCGACACCGCTGGTTTTGAGCGACCAGTCCGGCTCGGCGGGGCTGCCGTCGGGGTTGCTGGGCGTGCAGCTGCTGTAGCTGGTGTTGACCGCGCGCAAGCGGTTGCTGCCCAAGAACTCGACCAGCTCGGCCTGACCGCCGGCCTTGGTGCGCGAGAACCAGAACTGCGGCCGGATGAACTCGCCTTCGAGGGTGTCGAGCTTGAGTCTGAGCTCGGGGCCTGTGAACACGTCGCCATTGCGGTCGATGCGCACGTGGCCAAGGGCGCGGGCGGTGTTTTCTTTGACGGTGTGCGTCAGCTCGTCGGCGCGCACGCGCAACTCGCCTTGTCGCAAACGCACACTGCCTGTGGCACGGGTGCGCACACCGGCTTCGCCTTCGAGCTTGTCGGCCTCAAAGAACAAGGGCAGCTTGCCATTGTGGTTGCCGCCGCCGCCCGGTGTGGGCAGCGTGAAGCTCAAGCGTGAGGCGGGCGTGGCGCCGCTGGCAGCCACGGCGTCGGCCGTCTGGGCCGAGGCGGGTGGCGCGGATCCCAGGTTCGCGACCATCAGGCCAGCGGCCAGGGCGACGGGGGCCAAGCGCAAGCGTTCTGGAGCCAGGCGGCGAGCCATGGACGTGGCTGCTTTGAGGCGCTGTGGGCGGTGGGGTAGGCGTTGTCGGTCCAAGGTGCTTGTCACGGTTGCGCTTGCGCGTCGCAGGGGTGCGGCGGGCGAGGCGTGCGCGATGCGTGCCAGCCTTGCCTAAAATCGACGCATTATTTCATGCTGCTCCGCTGGCGCAGCCCTCATTTGCATGAAGGGCGCTGGCGGCAAGGCTTTTGCGAATGGCTCCCCATGACCGCTGTGTCGAATTCTTCCTCGTCCTCTGCCTTGAGTGCGCCCATCGAATGGGCCGATGCGGCCCGTGCACAGGCCTTTGCCGCCTGGCTGGCCAGCGTGGCGCCCGCCCATGGGCTGCGCCCTGACTCGGTCCGTGCCGCCAGTGCCGATGCGAGCTTTCGGCGCTACTTCCGTGTGGACGGCGTCCAGGGCAGCTTGATCGTCATGGACGCCCCACCCGACACAGAAGACAGCCGCCCCTTCGTGCGCATCGCCCGCCAGTTGCACGCCGGCGGCGTTTCGGTGCCCGAGGTCTTGGCCTGGGACGAGGCCCAGGGCTTCATGCTCTTGAGCGACCTGGGCCAGCACACCTTCTTGTCGGCCACCGACATGGCCGACCTGGATCACCACCCTGGCTCAGCCAACCGCGCCCGCTACATGGCGGCTATCGACGAGTTGCTGCGCTTGCAAGCCGTGCCCACCGATGGCCTGCCGCCTTACGACGACGCCCTGTTGCAGCGCGAACTGGACCTGCTGCCCGACTGGTACCTCACTCAGCTGCGTGGCTTGACCCTCAGTGACGCTGACCGCGCCATGCTGAGCAAAACCTTCGCCCTCATCAAGTCCGAGGTGCTGGCCCAGCCCATGGCCTTCGTGCACCGCGACTATCACAGCCGCAACCTGATGGTGAACCCGGCCGAGCCCGCCGCCCGCCCCGGTGTGATCGACTTCCAGGATGCCGTGGTCGGCCCCTTGACCTACGACCTGGTCTCTTTGCTGCGCGACGCCTATGTCATCTGGGACGAAGACATCCAGCTGGACTACGCCG
>JAVLFO010000717.1:0-2859 GCA_046052805.1 Aquabacterium sp.
CAGCGGCCAGCCGTTCAGACCTCGGGTGAGGTGTTGGGTGTGGTCGTCGTTCGCGGTGTCATAACCGGGATGCCTTTCTACGGTTCTTACTGATTCTGTTTGCGCCCGATTGTAGTGGCACGCATCCAAACCAAACAGGCGAACAAGCAAACACCGCGAAACAGAAACAAACCCAAGCGCGAGATAGCAAGTGGTTACAACAGCCGCCCACATGGGCGATGCGATGTCGCCTCTTCAGCCTTCCCACCGCTTCGTCACTGCAGGAAGATACAGATCAAACAAAACAATCAGGGACAACATGTCTGACAAAACATTCAACCAGGCTGGCTGGCGGACGCTCGCACGCGCCCTGCCCATCGAAGCCATCATTGCGGTCACACTCCTCGCGCTGGTCGAGTTGTTCGCCATCCTGCAGATGAACCAGGGACACCTGGTGTTCTCGATGGACGACCCATACATCCACTTTGCACTGGGGTATCACCTGCTGGATGGGCATTACGGCATCAATGCCAGCGCGTACGCAGCACCCTCGTCGAGCATTTTGTGGCCGTTCTTGGTAGCGCCGCTGACCCGGAACGCCGCGCTGCTGCCCTACGCCGTTGTGGCCATCAACTTCGGGGCCTCATTGGTCACTCTAGGATGCTTTTGGTGCACGTTGCGCCCGCACCTCAGCGGAGCCGCTCAAAGGTGGCAAGCGACCGTCGTCATCGTGTTGGCCTACATTGGTACGAACCAAATCACCCTGATTTTCACTGGGCTGGAGCACAGCATGCAGGTGGCGCTTTGCGCGCTCATGGCGGTTGGGCTCATTCGGCATACCCAGGACCAGCAAGTGCGCTGGTGGTGGCTGATGTGTATTGCGGCCGCGCCATGGATCAGGTATGAATGCACCGCACTGTCCATGGCAAGCTTGGGATATCTCGCTTGGGTCGGCCGTCCGCGACTGGCGCTACTGACAGCAGCCACCATGGTCACCCCCATGATCGCCTTCTCGGGGTACCTCAAGCATCTGGGCCTGGGAGCACTGCCGTCATCGATCGTGGTCAAGACGGCGCTGAATCAATACCAGTCAACGCTGCCAAGCTGGCTGCTGAACATCAAGATCAATCTGCTCAGCGCCAAGGGCGCTGTCATGCTTTTAGCCACCATGTGGCTGGCCACCACAGCGCTTCGGGCATCAACACCGCGACGCGTCAAAGGAGCAGCTTGGGTCCTGACCTGTGCAACGGCGGCACACATTTCATTGGGGCAACTCGGATTTCGGTATGAAATCTACATATGGGCATGCGTGCTGATTTTTGGCTTTCACACGCTGCCCCAGTGGAGCAACTTCAGCGCAAGGAGGATTTGGCACGACGTGAGGATGCAACCCATGCATGCCATGGCGGCAGCGCTGCTATTGGTGCTGGTCGGTCGCTTCAGCCCATCATTGATCAGCACAGCACGCGCCTCCAACAACATTTATGAGCAGCAATATCAGATGGGGCGCTTCGTGCATGACTACCTGAAGCAGCCGGTTGCGGTGAATGACCTTGGATATGTGGCCTACGGCAACCGCCAACTCGTTCTGGATCTGTGGGGGCTCGGCTCGCAAGAAGCCATCAAGGCGCGACAAAGCACAGATCCCCAATGGTTCGACAAGCTGGCGCGTACACACAAAGTGCCCTACGCCATCATTTACGACGACTGGTTCCCCAAAAAACCCACCACATGGCTGCGGGTGGCAGAACTGAAACTGAGCAAGGCGCCAGTCTTTGCTGCAGGGGATACCGTGCAGTTCTATGCGCTCGACTGCCAGGCCGCAGCCAAGGCGACAGCCGCGCTCAGAGACTTCAAAACATCGATCCCAAATGGCAGTACCCTGACGCTGCATCCTGAGTCCACGCAAGCCTGTGAGGCAAGCAATGTTGCGGCGGCACCCGACTGAGCAAGGTTGACGATCCAAAAAAAACGGCACCCGAGGGTGCCGTTTTTCAGTTGCTTGATCAAAGCGCAGGCCCGAGGGCCTGAGGCGATCAGTGGAACTGTTCTTCTTCGGTCGAGCCGGTCAGGGCCTTCACGGAAGACGAGCCACCTTGGATCACGGTGGTCACGTCGTCGAAGTAGCCAGCGCCCACTTCTTGTTGGTGCGACACGAAGGTGTAGCCCTTTTCGCGAGCAGCGAATTCAGGCTCTTGCACCATTTCGGTGTAGTGCTTCATGCCTTCGCCGTTGGCGTAGGAGTGAGCGAACTGGAACGTGTTGTACCAGTTGATGTGGATACCAGCCAAGGTGATGAACTGGTACTTGTAGCCCAGTGCCGACAGGTCCTCTTGGAACGAAGCGATTTGCTTGTCGTTGAGGTTCTTCTTCCAGTTGAACGAAGGCGAGCAGTTGTACGACAGCAGCTTGCCGGGGCATGCAGCGTGCACAGCTTGAGCGAATTCGCGGGCGAAGCCAATGTCAGGCACGCCGGTTTCGCACCAGACCAAGTCAGCGTAAGGAGCGTAAGCAACGCCACGGCTGATGGCTTGTTCCAGACCGTTCTTGACGCGGTAGAAGCCTTCTTGAGTGCGTTCGCCAGTCACGAATGGCTTGTCGTTGTCGTCGCAGTCGCTGGTCAACAGGTTGGCAGCTTCAGCATCGGTACGAGCCAGAACGATGGTGGACACGCCCATCACGTCAGCAGCGAAACGAGCAGCGATCAGCTTCTCGACGGCTTCACGCGTAGGAACCAGCACCTTGCCACCCATGTGGCCACACTTCTTGGCAGCGGCCAGCTGGTCTTCAAAGTGAACGCCAGCAGCGCCAGCGGAGATCATGTTCTTCATCAGCTCGAAAGCGTTGAGCACGCCGCCGAAACCAGCTTCCGCGTCCGCC
>JAVLFO010000718.1:0-1512 GCA_046052805.1 Aquabacterium sp.
CTGACGAACCCATGGCAAGGTCAAGGTGGTGGGCTCAGGCAAGGTCACGCCTTCGGCCTCGGCGATGGTGGCCAGCGCGTCTTCCATCAAGGCGCGGGCGTGGCCGGCCACCCGGTACAAATACGCATGCAAGGCCACGTCCACCGGCTGTCGGCTTTCGCAGTCGGCGCTGTAGGCCTCGAACTGACCCAACAAGGTCACCAACTCGGCCAAGTGCTGTGGGCACTCACACGCCACGCGCGGCATGTCTTGGGTCAACCGCGCCAAAGTGGTGGCATCGAAGCGGGCGGCGGGCGCAGGGTCGGGCACGCTGCGCAAAGCACGCGTCACCGAGCGCCAGCCTCGCATCGCTTCGACCAGGGTCTGTTGCAAATCGGTGGGCTCCAGCGGCGAGCGGCGCAAGATGGCGCCACGGGCGCGCAAGGCCTCCAGAACCTGCGAATTGGCAAAGCCGTACACCACCACCATCTGGCGGGCACCGACCACGCGCGACAGGCGCACCAGGCGGTCAACCGTGTCCATGTGCATGGCGCCAAAGTCAGCCAGCACGATGTCGGCGCGCACATGCTGTAGTGCCAGCTCCGAACTGATGCTGTCATCGGCGGCGGCGACCACGTCGATGTCATGCAAGCGTTCGACGTGGCTGGCCCACCGGATGCTGGTTTCGGTGCCAATCAACACCATGCGGATGCGCTCGTCGGATGCGGCTGCCGCCGTTGACTGCCCCGCAACGCGCGACACCGGGCGCTTGAGCACGCCCTCCGTCTGATCGGCCTCGTCGACCAAGTCCTGCAGGCGAGGCGTTTCCATCCGCGCCAGCATGCCGATGCCATGCCCCCGATTGACGAGTTGCTTGATCAAGACCAAACGACGAACGTCTTGACTTGAGTAGAGTCGATGACCTGACGGCGCCTGGGTGGGGCCAACCACTTGGTAGCGACGCTCCCACACGCGGAGGGTCGCGACCGGGATGTTGACCATGCGCGCAGCGGCGCTGCTTCGGTAACGCGGTGCGCCTGTGTCGGTTGCACCCATGTGTTGCTCGGCCATAAGGCCTCCTTGTCTGCTTGATGGCAATTGACCTCAAATTGAAGCCTTCGCAGCCATTGTCGAGTCAACAAAGCCGCGCCGTCTTGACAGAAAATGAGTCAAAGCGGATGCAAACCGCTTCAAACCCCAAACTGGAGTCTTTCAGATGACCACACGTCGCCAATTCATGATGACCGTCGTTCCTGCCGTTGCCGCTTTGTCGGCCGTCAGCAGCGTGCGCGCCGCCGATGCCCATGCCGATGAAAAAGACCCAGGTGCTGCGGCGCTGGGCTACAAGCACGATGCCACCAAGGTGGACGCCAAGAAGTACGCCACCTACAAGGCAGGCAGCGTCTGCGGCAACTGCCAGTTCTACCAAGGCAAGCCAACCGACGCATGGGCTGCCTGCCCGCTGCTGGGCGGTAAGCAAGCCAACGCCAAGGGCCTGTCTCTTATACACATCTGACGCTGCCGACGACTAGT
>JAVLFO010000719.1:0-1523 GCA_046052805.1 Aquabacterium sp.
GGGTGCGCGTGCCACTGTCAGCGCCAGTGCCCACGCGTCCGCCCGTGTCAAACAAAAGGCTGTGCGCCGAGGTGCGCACCAGCACAGCGGTGCCCTGCCCCACATCGGCAGACAAGACCTCGAACTGGCCCGCATGTGGCGGCGGCAACAGGTGCCACCTGGGCGGCAAATGCAGCAAGGGTGCGAACAAGGGCAAGGCCATCAGCCGCCACGACCACGAATGAGACGACACCAACAGCAAACCGCCCAGCACGGCAGCCGCCGCCACCCAAGCCGGCACAGCGGGCGTTTGCCACACCGCCCACGACCATTGCGAAGCCTGCGCCAGGTCAGCCACCGTGTAGCCAATGAGCCAGGCCCCCAGTTGCCAAAAGCCAGACCAGACCACACCCAGCAGCGCCAGTGGCGTGATGCCCAGCGAGAAAACAGGCACAGCCAACACATTGGCCCCGAAGCCCACCACCGAGACCTGCTGAAAACACACCATGGCCACCGGAGACAAGGCCAGGATCACCACCATCTGTGTGCGAGCCGATGCCCAAAACCAAGCGCGCAAGCTGGGCGCCAGGCCGTCAGCCCACAGCCGAAACCGGGTTGGGGTCTTGGCTGGTTTTGCGTTGGGGGCCGCGGTTTTGTCTTGCCCAGTGGAACGACCGGCCACAAGCCCTTGCTCAACGTCGCCACCTGAGGCCAACAAAATGCCCACCGCCACGTACGAGAGCCAAAACCCGGCCTGGCGCATGGCCCAAGGGTCAAGCATGGTCACGGGCAAAGCGGTACACAGCCACACCAGAGACATGGGCCAGCGCCGGCCTTGGCTGCGCATCAGTGCCACGGTGGCCATCATCCACACGGTGCGCTGTGCGGGCACGCCCCAGCCCGCCAGCAAAGCATACAGCGCAGCGCCCACCACCGCCACCCACAAACCCAGCAAAGGCGCAGGCACCCGGTGCACAGCGCGAGGCCAGCGCGCCCAAACGCGCCGCACACATCCACCCAGCAGCCACCCCATCATGGCAATGTGGGTGCCGCTGATGCTGACCAAGTGCGCCACGCCCGTGCGGCGGAACACATCCCAGTCACGCGGGTCAATGGCCGACTGGTCGCCCACGGCCAAGCCGCTCAAGATGCCCGCCGCACGCGTGTCGGTCACTTCGGCCATCACACGGGCTCGGATGCGTTGCCGCAGGCGGTCCACCGCGCCTTGCCAAGGCCACTCGGGCTGCGCGCTGTTCAAAGTCGGCACCTGGGAGCGCACACGCACCGTACCGACCGCGCGCACCCCGCGCTCGAAAGCGCCCAGCGTGGCGTCCAAGCCACCCGGGGTGTGCAAGCCATCGGGCTCGTGCAAGCGCACCTGCATGCGCCAGCGTTGCCCCGCCATCAAGGCGGGCTGCGCAGCGCCGAGCCCTGTTGCCCGCATGCGCAAGGCCAGGTGCTCAGGCACACCCGCTGGCCCATCCAGCAAACGTGCGTCAAATGCCCAGCCGTCGGGCGTCGGCTTGACCAAGCCCTCGATTTGC
>JAVLFO010000720.1:0-6716 GCA_046052805.1 Aquabacterium sp.
TGTACTCGGCGCTCAGGGCGTCGTAGGCCTTCTGGTTGATGAAGAAGTCCAGCTGCGGGCCGCCTTCCCACCAGCCGGGGAAGTGGTAGTGAGGTGCCACTTTGTGGAAGCCCAGCTTTTGGTCATCGTAGGGGCCGACCCACTCGGCCGCGTCGATGGTGCCTTTTTCCAGGGCCTGGTAGATCTCGCCACCCGGGATGTTTTGGGGGACAGCGCCCATGCGCTCAATGACTTTGCCGGCAAAGCCGCCAATGCGCATCTTCAAGCCCTTCATGTCTTCCAGGCTCTTGATGGGCTTGCGGTACCAGCCGCCCATTTGCGCGCCGGTGTTGCCGCCTGGGAAGCTGATGATGTTGTACTTGGCGTAGAACTCGCGCATGAGCTTGAGGCCGTTGCCTTCGTACATCCAGGCGGTCATCTGGCGCGAGTTCAGGCCAAACGGGATGGCGCAGCCGATCGCGAAGGTTTCGTCCTTGCCCACGAAGTAGTAGGGGGCGGTGTGCGCCATCTCGACCGTGCCGTTTTGCACGCCGTCGACCACGCCAAAGGCGGGCATCAGCTCGCCACCGGCATGCACCGAGATCTGGAACTTGCCGCCCGACATTTCACCGATTTTTTTGGCGAAGACATCGGCCGCGCCAAAGATGGTGTCCAACGATTTTGGGAAGCTCGAAGCCAGGCGCCAGCGCACCGCGGTTTGCGCGTGAACGATGGCGGGGGCGGCACCGGCGGCCAGCACGCCGGCCAAGCCAGCGTGGTTGATGAAGGAACGGCGTTGCATGGCGATGGGCTCCTGGATTGTCAGTGGGGTGATGCCCGAAATTCTAGGTTCGGGTCGGGACGCCGCACGCTCGGCCAGGGCAGGACTTACCCGCCTTGCCGAGCGCTGCGCATGGGCGCGTCAGTGCCCGGCGATCTTCATCTTTTCGATGAGGATCGAGCCCACGGTTTTGCTGCCGTAGGTGTAGGCGTCGGCGCCCACGGCCACGATCTGCTGGAACATCTCGCCCAGGTGGCCAGCGATGGTGATTTCGTGCACGGGATACTGGATCACGCCCTTTTCAACCCAATAGCCCGCCGCGCCGCGCGAGTAGTCGCCGGTCACGTAGTTCACGCCTTGGCCCATCAGTTCGGTCACGAACAGGCCGGTGCCCAGTTTCTTGAGCATGGCTTTGAGGTTGTCTTTGGGGTCGGTGAGCTTGCTGGACATGGCCAGGTTTTGCGAGCCACCTGCGTGGCCGGTGGTCGTCATGCCCAGCTTGCGTGCCGAGTAGCTTGACAAGAAGTAGGTTTGCACCACGCCGTTTTTGACGACTCGGCGCTTGCTGGTGGCCACACCCTCGTCGTCAAAGGGGGCGCTGCCCTTGCCCTTGAGGATGTGCGGGTCTTCTTCGATGTTGATGTGCTTGGGGAAGACGCTCTGGCCCAGGCTGTCGAGCAAGAAGGTGGACTTGCGGTAGAGCGCACCGCCGCTGGTGGCTTGCTCGTAGGCGCCCAGCAGGCCGGCGGCCAGGGTGTTTTCAAACAACACGGGCACTTCGCAGGTGGCGATCTTGCGCGACTTCAAGCGCGACAGGGCGCGCTCGGCTGCGTAGCGGCCCACGGCTTCGGGTCGGGCCATGTCTCGCGCATCGCGCTCGGAGGTGTACCAAAAGTCGCGCTGCATGTCGCGGCCACGGCCGGCAATGGGCGAGACCGACAGCGAGTGTCGCGAGCTGGCATAACCGCCGCGGAAGCCCCGGCTGTTGCCCGCAAAAAAGTGTGACTGCTGGGCCGACACGCCTCCGCCTTCGGAATTGGCGATGCGCGGGTCGACCGCAAAGGCGGCATCTTCGGCACGACGCGCCAGTTCGGCTGCGCCTGCGGCGTCGATGGCCCAGGGGTGGAAGAGGTCGAGGTCGCGCTTGGCGGCGCGGCTGGAGACGATGTCGTCCGCATCGGGCAGGCCGGCGGCAGGGTCTTCGGCCGTGAAGCGGGCGATGTCGTAAGCGGCGCGCACGGTTTGGGCCAGCGCCTGCGGCGAAAAGTCAGAGGTGCTGGCGTTGCCGCGGCGCTGGCCGAGGTAGACCGACACGCCAATGGACTTGTCTTGGTTGCGCTCGACGTTTTCGAGCTTGCCCTTGCGCACCGACACCGACAGGCCCACGCCTTCGGAGACTTCGGCGGCGGCGTCAGAGGCGCCCATGTTCTTGGCCAGGGCCAGCGTGTCTTCGATCAATTGCTGAAATTGCTCACGGCTGTAAGCGAAACCGTTGGGTTTGTCGGCGGACTTGCTGGTTTTGGTGGCCATGTTGTGGTGTGTGAAAGAGGGCACCCGTATCATAGCGAGGACATGAACGCGAACCACCAAGATCACGACGAGGGCATGGACCCTTACGACGGCGACGATTTCGACGACCGCCCCCCCAGCAAGAGCATGCTCAAGCGCGATGCGCATGACTTGCAGGAACTGGGTAAGCAGTTGGTGTCGATGCCGGACAGCCGCCTCAAAGCCATCGAGATGCCTGAGCGCTTGCGCGACGCCCTGGAGGCTTACAAAACAACCCGCTCTCACGAAGGCAAGCGACGCCAGCTGCAGTACGTTGGCAAAGTGATGCGCCTGATCGACGCAGAACCCCTGCGCGAGGCCGTGGCCGAGTTCCAGTTGGGCCATGCGCGCAACGCCTTGCAATTGCACCAGGCCGAGCGCTGGCGTGCCGAATTGCTGCAAGAAGACAAGGATGTGCTGACCGCCTGGGTCAGTGAGTTCCCGGGTGGCGACATGCAGCAACTGCGTGCCTTGATCCGAAATGCGCGCAAAGACGCGGCCGCAGCGCCTGAAAAACGCAATGGACGCGCCTACCGCGAGCTGTTTCAGTACATCAAGGAAGCCATGTCATTGCACGCCGCTGAGCCCACGCGCCACGAGCCGTCCCAAGACGACGGCGCCGAGGACTGAGCCATGACGCAAGACCTGGGCTTGGATGCTGTGCGCATCGGCGTGGTGTCGGTCAGTGACCGCGCCAGCAGCGGTGTCTATGAAGACAAGGGCTTGCCTGCTTTGCAAGACTGGTTGGGCCGCGCGGTGCGCAACCCCATCACCTGGGTGCCCCGCCTGATCGCTGATGAGCGCAGCCTGATCGCCCAGACCTTGCGCGATTTGGTCGACGTCGAGGGCTGCCATTTGGTGCTGACCACCGGCGGCACCGGCCCTGCACCCCGCGACGTCACGCCAGAGGCGACGGTGGAGGTGGCCGACAAAGAAATGCCTGGGTTTGGCGAGCAGATGCGCCAAATCAGTTTGCGCTTTGTGCCCACGGCGATCTTGTCGCGCCAAACGGCGGTGATCCGCAGGCAGGCTTTGATCTTGAACCTGCCAGGTCAACCCAAGTCGATTGCCGAAACCCTCGAAGGGCTCAAGGACGCCGAGGGCAAGTCGGTGGTGCCTGGCATTTTTGCGGCCGTGCCGTATTGCATTGACCTGATCGGTGGCCCCTACATCGAGACGCGCACAGAGGTGTGTGCGGCGTTTCGCCCCAAGTCAGCGCAGCGCCCTCAGGGCTGAGCCACGACCTTGATCAGCTCACCCACTTTGGGCTGACCACCGCCGTAGTAGCCGTTGATCAAGCGCAGCTGTTGCTCGGGCGATTCGTCCAGCGGCGACAGCTTGGCCAGTTGCGCAAAGCCGCCAGCGGGGAAGGGTGCGGTGTGCAGACGCCAGGGGCGTGCGGCGGCCTTGTCCGCATCTGTCAGGGCCCGAAAGCTTTGCTCGGCAGCTTGCAGGCCTGCTGAAGACGCCTTGAGCGCCGTGGCGTCTTTGGCTGCCGGCATCAACAAAAACGGCTGGCCTTGGGGCCCATCGACAATCGTGGCTTGGAAGGATGTTTGCTGCCCCTGGCTGTTGCGTCGCACGCCGTTGTAGCGCGAGGCGCTGAGCCCGTTGATCTTCAATGCCGATGTGCGCACCTGCTCGGGTTTGAGCAAGGCCTGGATGGCGGCGTCGTGGTCAGACCCGGCCTGACGCGGCACGGTTTTGAGCACCAGAGCGGCGCTGCCCTCGGCGTTGACGGCCAACACGGCCGTGGCGCTGTTTTGGATGTGCCAGCCCTCAGGCGCGCTCAAGGCGAAGCCCAGTCCCGGGTGATAAAAGTGCCTGCCTCGGGTGAGGCCTTGCTCGGGACTGTCGCCAAAGCCCAGCCCTTGCACGACTTGCAGGTAGCGCGCATGGCCATCGTTTTGATAAGCGGCCTGTGTGGCGGCGGGGTATTGCGCGGCAATCTGTTGGATGTCTTGCAAGCGACGGTCGTTGCTGGGGTGCGAGGCCAACCAATTGGGCGCGTTGCTCACGGCTTTGCCTTGGGCCTTGGCCCGGTCTGCCGCGTAGCGCTCCTGGTCTTTGAGCACCTTGATCACGTCCACCATGTTGGCGGGGTTGTAGTGGCTGCGCGCCAGGTACTCGGCCCCCAGGCCGTCGGCTTGCAGCTCTTGGTCGCGGCCATAGCTGGCGATGTAGCCGGCCGCCGCGCTCTGCGATGCATCAGAGGCGATTTGCTGTGCGCCGCGAAGCCCCTTGGCCTCCAGCACGGCGCCCAAGATGGACGCGGCCAACACGCCCAGCCCGGCCGTTTGCTGTTGTGTGGCGCGCTGCGCGCCATGGCGGGCTGTGACGTGGCCAATCTCGTGGCCGATCACGCCGGCCAAGTCGGCCTCGCTGTCCATGTAGGCCATGATCCCGCGCGTGACGTACACGTAGCCGCCGGGCAGGGCAAAGGCGTTGATCTCAGGGCTGTCGAGCACCGTGAAATGCCAAGTCAGGTTGGCGCGGTGTGACTGCTGTGCCAGCCTTTGCCCCAGTTCGTTGACGTAGGCCTGCACTGTGGCGTCAGGGTAGATACCGTACTCTTTGAGCACTTCTTGATGCCCCTTGGCACCCTCGGCAATCTCTTGTTCCTCGGTCATGACCGAGCGTTCGGCCTCGCCCGTGACCGGGTTGATCATGGTGCTGCCGCAAGCGCTCAAGAGCGCAGCCGAGAGCGTCAATGCGACTCGTGTCTGCCAAGCGTGCGTCATGTCACTTCACCAGCCGAGTGAGTTCAGCCGCGTCAAAGCATTCGGTGGTTTGCGCGTCTTGCGGCATGCAGTCGCGCGCGGCCTGGCTTTGGGCGCACAGGGCCAGCTTCTCAACGGCGGCCCACAACAGGGTGATTTGGTGTTCGTGGCCCGAGGCGTGGTCAATCAGTCCGCGCAAGGCCTGCGACAGGGGGTCGTCGCCCTCGGTCACGCCGTACGCTGAAAACCCCATGCGGGCGGCCACGGCCTCGCGCTCGGCTTGCTTTTCATCGAGCACTTGGGCCTTGGCCACGATGATGCGCGCCGGGTTGCCCACGGCCGTGGCGCCAGGGGGCACCGGCTTGGTCACCACGGCGTTGGAGCCCACGCGAGCGCCGTTACCTACCGTGAAGCCGCCAAGCACCTGGGCATTGGCGCCCACGATCACGCCCCTGCCCAGCGTCGGGTGGCGTTTGGCGCCCTTAGACAGCGATGTGCCGCCCAGGGTCACGCCTTGGTAGATGGTGCAGTCGTCGCCGATTTCAGCGGTTTCGCCCACGACCACGCCCATGCCATGGTCGATGAACACACGCCGGCCCACCGTGGCGCCGGGGTGAATCTCAATGCCCGTGAAGAAGCGTGCCCAGTGCGAGATCCAGCGACCCAGCCACTTCAAGCCATGCGTCCAGCACCAGTGCGCGCAGCGGTGCATGGCCAAGGCGTGCAGGCCGGGGTAGCACGTCAGCACCTCCCAGGCGGTGCGCGCAGCGGGGTCGCGCTCCAGGATGCAGGCGATGTCTTCTCGGAGTCGGGCAAAGAGCATGGGGGTGCTTATGCGATTTTTGCGCTGGGATGCGCGTGGGTCAGGGGTGAGGCGAGTGTAGCGGTCAGGTAAAGACCCGGCTTGGGCTCAGGGCGCGGGCTGGGTGCGGTCCAGGATGGCCTTGGCCAGGCCTCGCAAAATGTGAATCTCTTCCTGGCGCAGCTCGGCGCGGTTGAGCAACTGGTTGAGCCTGGGCATGAGCTTCTTGGGCGAGGCCGGGTCCAAAAAGCCCAGCTGCACCAAGGCCTGCTCGAGGTGGGTGAGGGCGCCTTGCACCGCTTGCCCATCGGCCAACGCCGCATTGGGTGTGCGTGCCGCCACGTCAAAGCCACCCAGGGCCTGGCGCCATTCATAGGCCAAGACCTGTACCGCCTGCCCCAGGTTCAGCGATCCATAGTGGGGGTTGGTGGGGATGCTGATGACCGCGTTGCAGCGGTACACGTCTTCGTTGGCCATGCCGTAGCGCTCGCTGCCAAACACGAAGGCCACTTTGTGGGCCGGGTCGTGGGCGGCCAGCGCCGCCAAGCCGCTGCGTGGTGTGACCGTGGGTGGGCCAAAGTCGCGCGGCGTCATGGCCGTGGCCAGGCTGTAGGTCACCCCGTCGAGGGCTTCGGCCAAGGTGTCAGCGACCCGTGCGCGTACCAAAATGTCGGCGGCACCGCTGGACAGCGCGACGGTTTCTTCCTGAATCAGCACGTCGGCAAAACGTGGGCGCACGAGCACCAGCTCGGAAAAACCCATGACCTTCATGGCGCGCGCCGTGGCCCCCACGTTGCCCGCGTGGCTGGTGCCAATCAGGATGAATCGGGTGGGGTCGGGCGCTGGGCCTGTCTCTTATACACATCTGACGCTGCCGACGACTAGT